>JAWWPK010000494.1:0-13189 GCA_033854925.1 Nocardioidaceae bacterium
CACAACCTCAAGGCCCGTCACCTCGACGAGGCGCTGGATGACTCCAAGCCCATCATCTTCGTCGATGACTTCGTTGGGCTGGGTAACCAGACCATCGACATCATGCAGCGCTGGCTCGAGATGCCCCCGACCCAGGAACTCAACGAGGTGCGCGACGTCTTGCCCTCAGCTCAGCAGGATGCCCTACGAGGAAGGAAGCTGGCCTTCGTCTACGTTGCGGGCCTAGACGAGGGCGCACCGGCGATCCGCACCTTCCTCAGCGACTCGGATCTGGACGGAGTCGCCTACACCCACATTCGCCAGTCTGACCTCCCGACCCTCGCATCGGTGTTCGGGGGCAAGGCCCAGCTTCCCGCGTTCCGTGAGTTCTGCCGGGAGGCAGGGGTCCGCGCGCTGGTGGACCACAACGGCAAGCCGCGGTCTGAGGAGTGGAGACGCGAGCACGCCCTCGGATACGGCGGACACGAACTCCTCTTCACCTCGATGTTCAACACACCCACCGCGTCGCTGACCGCACTGTGGGCCGGAAGCGCGAGGAACGGCTGGCTCCCGATCTTCCCGAGGCGGGACAAGAACTAGCCGTTGGCCGGCCTAATCCTGGAGGAGATGCGTGGCAAGAACGTGGCAGGAGGGTCGTCGGCGCCCGTCGACCACCAACGCCCATCATCACGTTTTCGCAGGTCAGCCCCTTAATGCCGTCGGGGTCCACCTACAGCCGCCGAGCGTGTCGCCGTTCCCCTGGTACTACTGATTCACCGCGTTTGTGCAGGTCAGAGGCGGAAGCCCGGCTCGTCCACCGATCCTGCAACGGACCCGACCGTCGTTGCTCCGCCGCCGACGCAGCGCTCGATCATCACGGCGATCCGGTCGACGAGAAAGGTGACGACAACCACGGGACGACGCGTACATACCGTCTAGCCGATGTCGCTCCTGCGCAGCATCCGCAGGCCCAGGGCGACGAAGAGCGCGCTGTAGGCGATCAGGACGGCCGCCCCGACCCACTGGGGCGGACTGCCCGTGAATAGGGCCGTCGGCGAGATCATCACCTGGGACGCGACGGCCGGGGCGATCACCTGCAGACCGAGCACCCAGGTGCCGGAGATCAGGTAGGTGTTGATGAGATCGAAGAGCGTGCCGGCAGCAGCAGCGCCGATGAGGTAGAGGACGGTGGCGGAGACGGTCGCGACCAGCTGGTTGCGGATCAGCGCACCGAAGCCGATACCGAAGACCGCCCAGAGGAGATAGGCGGCCAGGTTGAGAAGGATTGCACGTTGGACACTCCACTCACCGAGGTGGGTGGCGACGCCCTGGCTGTGCAGGAAGATCGCGCCGGCGACCACGCTGAGTACGGTCGCGACGAACCAGGCGGCGACGGCCAGCAGGACGGCGGCGATCATCTTCCCGGCCAGCACGGTTCCCCGGCGCGGGGTGATCAGAAACGTGCTGGTCGCGGTCTGCTGGGCGAACTCGGTGGTCACCAGCACGATACCGAGCAGGCAGACGAGGAGAAGCCCGATCAGCTGGTTCGCCGTGTAGATCGTCACCGCCTGGGTCACCGAGCTGTGACCCAGGGTCCACTCGTCCTTGAGATGCGCGATGTGGCCGGGGTCCACGGCGTCGCCGGGGTCGTGGGAGTGGAGGGTGACGAAGTCGGCGAACGGCTTGAGCAGGCCGTGGGCGTTCACGCAGTCGACGACCACCATCACGGTCGTACTGACCAAGATCGCGGCCGTGAACAGCCACCACGCACTGGTGGTACGCAGCTTGAAGAGCTCCGACCGCACGACCCGGACCAGTCGGTCCGAGCTGGTCGGATCAACCACAGGTCGCTTCGGGTCGGTCGGGCCGGTGGGCGTCGATGCCTCGGTCATGACGGTCATCGGATTCCACCCTTTCCGTGGGTCAGCTCGAGGAAAACGTCTTCCAGGTCCGCCTGCTGGGTGCCGAGCCGGTGGAGAGGGATGCCGGCCGCGAAGGCAGCGTCACCCACCACCTGCTCGGACAGGCCGGCGATTGTCATCGTCGAGCCGAGCTCGACGATGCCCCCGGCGCGCGACAATGCATCGGCGAGGCGCTCGGGCTCCGGGGTGCGGACTTCGACGCGTGCCTCGTGCGACATGGAGGCGATCACGTCGGCCACCGAACCCTGCCGCACGAGCCGTCCGTTGGCGACGATGACCACGTCGTCGGCCAGCGCCTGCATCTCGGTGAGCAGGTGGCTGGAGGCCAGGACGGTCCGGCCCGCGGCAGCGAGGCTGCGCAGGAGCTCACGCATCCAGCGGATGCCCTCGGGGTCGAGCCCGTTGGCCGGCTCGTCGAGGATCAGGACGCCCGGGTCGCCCAGCATCGCAGTCGCGATGCCGAGCCGTTGGCGCATGCCCAGCGAATAGCCACGGAAGACCCGATCACCCGCGGCGCCCAGGCCGACCAGCTCGAGCGCTTCGTCGGCACGCGACAGCGACAGCCCGGCGGCGATGCACACCGCCTTCAAGTGGTTGAGACCGGTGCGGCCACGATGGGCGGACGACGCCTCGAGCACCGCGCCGACCACACGGGTCGGCTCGTCGATGTCGGGGTAGCGCTGCCCGCCGATGGTCGCCGTGCCGGAAGTCGGCTGGACCAGGCCGAGGACCATCCGCATGGTCGTGGTCTTCCCAGCACCGTTTGGACCGAGGTAGCCGGTCACCCGGCCGGGCTCGACTGTGAAGGACAGCTGGTCGACGGCGACCACCTCGCCGAACTTCTTGGTGAGATCGTCGACAACGATCCGTTGTGCATCAGTCATGGGCTGCATCCTTCGGATCCCGGCCGGGGCTGGGAAATGTAGGTAGAGCGACCTGACGCCAACCTGACCGCCGGCGCGAGATGGGATCACAGCAGTCCGCAAGGAGTCCGCAAAAGGTCCGGCCGAGACCCGAACCGTCCAGCAATGGCCAACGAAGACTTCCCCTGGTACTACTGACCCGATGACCCGCTGGCAGGACATCGCGCGCCAGACCGTCGGTGCCGACTACGCCGAGAAGTACGCCGCGCGGTTTCGCACCATGGCCGCGCGCGGCGACGACGTGCACGGTGAGGCGACGTTCGTGACCGAGCTGGTCGAACCGCCGGCGCGGGTGCTCGACGCGGGCTGCGGCACCGGCCGGGTCGCGATCCGGCTGGCTGAGCTGGGGTACGCCGTGGTGGGTGTTGATCTCGACGCGAGCATGTTGAGCCAGGCCCGCGAGGAGGCGCCCGACCTGGACTGGCGGGTCGGCGACCTCGCGACGCTCGACACCGGCCAGCTGTTCGACGTCGTCCTGGTCGCCGGCAACACCATCCCGCTCCTGGAGCCCGACACGGTCGGCGCCACGGCGGAGCGACTCGCGGCTCAGCTCGACGCCGGCGGACAGCTGGTCTGCGGCTTCGGCCTCGACGCCGAGCACCTGCCCGACGGCTGCCCGGTCACCCCGCTGAGCGACGTCGATGCGGCGTTCGACGCGGCCGGCCTGATCCCGGTCGACCGCTGGTCCACCTGGCAGCGCGCGCCGTACGACGAGAACGCCGGATACGTCGTGACCCTCCACCACCGCGATTCGTCTGCGGGCTGACCAGTCATTGGCCGCGGCACCGCGCAGACGAATCGTAGGCTGCAGCCGTGCTCGCCCTCGACGCGATGGTCGACCAGGACCTCCTCATCTGCCCGCGGTGCGGAAGCCCGGTGCGGCCGTTGGACGGCGAGTGGCACTGCGCCGGGGCGTCCTGCGCGTTCGCGGACCAGCCGTTCCCGGTGGTGTCCGGCGTTCCGGCGCTGGTCGACTTCGAGGCCAGCGTGCTCGACGCGGACCGGCTGCGCGCGGTCGAAGGCGCCTCGGAGGTGCAGCGGTCGCGGTTCGCGGGACCGCTGCGCCGGCTGTTGCACCCGGCCAACACCACCGCCCCCGCGAACGTCGCGCGGATGGAGGAGCTGCTCAGGGCTGACACCCCCGACCGCAACCCGCGGATCCTGGTGATCGGCGGCGGCACCGTCGGCGACGGCCTCGAGGGGCTGTACGACGACCCGTCGATCGACCTCATCTCGTTCGACGTCTACGCGAGTCCGGCGACGCAGTTCGTCGGGGACGGGCACTCGATCCCGCTGGCCGGCGGCAGCGTCGACGGCGTGGTCGTCCAGGCCGTGCTCGAGCACGTGCTCGAGCCGACGATCGTCGCGAACGAGATCCACCGGGTGCTGCGCACCGGCGGCATCGTCTACGCGGACACGCCGTTCCTCCAGCAGGTGCACGAGGGCGCCTACGACTTCACCCGGTTCACCGACAGCGGCCACCGGTTCCTCTTCCGCCGGTTCGAGCGGATCGACTCCGGCTCGGTCGCCGGGGCCGGTACGGCGCTGCGCTGGTCGGTCGACTACTTCGTCCGCGCGCTGACCCGCTCGGTGGCCCTCGGCCGGATCGTCTCGTTGTGCTTCTTCTGGCTCAGCTACCTCGACCGGTTCCTGGACCCGAAGCACTCCGTCGACGGCGCCAGCAGCGTCTTCTTCCTCGGCCGCAAGACCGAGGAGCCGATCACCGGCGCGGACATCATCGACTACTACCAGGGCGGCATGGCCACCCCACGAAACCGCTCGGAGGGCGCGCTCCGCGCGGCGAGCTCACGCTTCCGCGGGGGGCCCCGGAAAAGGCATGTAGCCCCCGTGAGACAACATTGATGATCGTCGTCCTCACCGGCGCCGGCATCTCCGCCGAGAGCGGGGTGCCGACGTTCCGGGACGCCGACGGGCTCTGGGAGGGCCACCGTGTCGAGGACGTCGCCACGCCGGAGGCCTACGAGCACCAGCCGTCGGTCGTGCACCAGTTCTACGACGCGCGACGGGCGGCGCTGACGGGCGTCGAGCCCAACCCGGCCCACGTCGCGCTGGCCCGGCTGGAGGCCGTGCTCGGCGACGACCTCCTCGTGGTCACCCAGAACATCGACGACCTCCACGAGCGCGCCGGGTCCACGCGGGTGCTGCACATGCACGGCGCCCTGCGGTCGGCGCTGTGCCGGTCGTGCGGGACCAGGGTCGAGTGGGAGGGCGACCTGGGCGACTTCCCGCCGTGTCCCTCGTGCCATCAGCTGGAGCTACGACCCGACGTGGTCTGGTTCGGCGAGATCCCCTACGAGCTGGACCGGATCTTCGCCGCCCTCGAGGAGGCCGAGCTGTTCGTCTCGATCGGCACCTCGGGCGCGGTCTACCCGGCGGCCGGCTTCGTCCAGGCCGCGGCGGCGTACGGCGCCCGCACCCTGGAGCTCAACCTGGTCCCGAGCGAGGGCAGCCACTTCTTCGACGAGGCCCGGCACGGGCCGGCGGGCGAGCTCGTCCCGCAGTGGGTGGACGAGCTGCTCCGCTGACCGGGCTAACGTGGCGGCATGTCCAAGCTGCGTGGCCTGCTCGGGGTGCTCACGGCGGTGGTCCTCGCGCTCGGATCGGCCGCGATGGCGGTGGAGGCCTCGGCCTTGGACGGACACCACGGGGCCAGGCGGACGGTGCCGACCCGGACCCAGTGGCTGGCCGACGTGAAGGTCGCCATGCAGGGGTCGCGCGCCTACGTCCGCCAGCGGGTGGCCGCCAAGACCCCGGAGCAGAAGCTCGCGGTCAACTTCGACATCGACAACACCGTCATCGCGACCTACTACGACGGTGGCGGCGCGATCCCGCAGATGCTGCACTTCGCCAAGCTGCTCCAGCGGCTCGACGTGGCACTGGTGTTCAACAGCGGCCGCAGTGCCGACCAGCGCCAGCGCACCATCACCCAGCTGACGCGGGCCGGCTTCCCGGTCGCCGAGGTGTGCCTGCGCGACAAGGGGGAGACGCTGCCGGTCGGCAAGCAGCGCTGTCGCGACAGCTTCGTCGGCGAGGGCTACACCCTGATCGCGAACGTCGGCAACAACGACACCGACTTCGTCGGTGACGGCTACGAGAAGGCCTACCGGCTGCCCAACTACGGCGTGCTCGGGTAGGTGGTCGATTCCCAGCGCCGGCTGCGGAGGTCTCGACACGCGCGGTCGCGTCCGAGCAAGCTCGGTCGCGCGCGCTGCTCGACCACCATCGAGCGGATCAGCCGTCGTTCCTCCGGCCGATCCGCTCCCGAATGATCCCTTCGAGCCGGTCGACGTCATCGGCGAGCCCGATCTTGGGGGCGAACTCGCGGACCACGTGGACGAACATCTCGCCGGACTCGATGATCCGCGGGTCCATGTGGCCGAACACCTCGAGTGCGACCACGCCGTAGAGCGTGGTCCAGCCCTGCTGGTAGAGCCAGACCAGGCCGCGGTCGGCCTTCGGCAGGTCGTCCACCTTCGCCGGGATCAGCGGGTCGAGGACCGACTCGCGGACCGCCGGCGGTAGGTCGTCGAGCGCGGGGATCGGGTGGTGGGTGTGCTCCCAGAGCGCGCGCATCTGCCCGGTCATCAGGTGGCCGGAGTTGGAGATCGTCAGCAGCTCGCGGCGCACGCACTGCGCGTCCGCGATCGGGTTGGCGAAGGCCAGCGTGAACTCGCGGGGGTTGCCGAGCGCCCACATCCGGAACTCGGTCACCGACGCCACCAACCGACCCGCGTAGTCGTCCTCGGGCAGCTGGTCGGCCGCGGCCGCGAACGTCTCGGTGGCGGCCTTGTCGATCTCGAAGGCGACCAGGTCCACCAGGTCCTGGTAGCTCGCGACGTAGCGGTAGAGCGCCGGCGCGGTCATCCCCATCCGGCTCGCCACCGCGCGGAGGGACAGCTCGGAGTTCTCGGCGAGCAGTGCGCGTGACGCGCGGGTGATCTCGTCGTACGTCGCCTCGCGCTGTCGTTCGCGCCGCGTCTGCGGCGCATCCGGCGACGGAGTCGGGGTCTGGACCTGGGTCACGCGCTCTCCCTCAACTGGTTGACATCGTGAGTTTACACCGTTTACGGTGAATATCGTTCACAAACTTTACATGCATCACGAGAGTTGTGGGGAGTCACCATGATCGAGCGCTGGGGCGCATTCGTGGCCCGCCGGGCGTTGGCCGTGCTGCTGGCCGGGCTCGCCGTGGCCTTCGCCGCGGGCGCCTACGGGTTCGGGGTCTTCGACCACCTGTCGCAGGGTGGCTTCGACGACAAGAGCTCGCAGTCCGCCCGGGAGCTGCAGGCCGAGCGGGACACCTTCGGCAACAAGAACGTGGACGTCGTGGCCATCTACACCAGCCGCGACCTCGTGGCGTCGGACCCCGAGTTCCAGACCGACGTCGAGCAGGTCGTCTCCGGCCTCGCGCCGGGCACCACGACGAGCGTCATCCCCTACTACGACGCGCCGGCGGACTCCGGGCTGGTCAGCAAGGACGGCCACTCCGTCCAGGTGCTGATCTCGCTGGCGGGGGAGAGCCAGGACGACTACCTCTCCAACTACGACGACCTGTCACCGACGCTGGAGGCGCCCGATTCCACCGGGCTCCGGACCGACCTCGCCGGCGCGTTCGCCGTCTACAACGACGTCAACGAGATCACCAGCGCGGACCTCGCCCGCGCCGAGTCGATCTCGATGCCCATCGTGGTGCTGCTGGCCCTGCTGATCTTCGGCAGCCTGGTCGCCGCCTCGATGCCGGCCGTGGTCGGTCTGCTCGCGATGGTGGGCGCCCTGGCCCTGGTGCGCGTGATCGCGATGTTCACCGAGGTCTCGGTCTTCTCGGTCAACGTGATCTCGCTGCTCGGCATCGGCCTGGCCATCGACTACGCCCTGTTCGTCATCAGCCGCTTCCGCGAAGAGCTGGCGCTGCTGCCGGCCGACGACCCCGAGGCAGTGTCGACCGCGATCCGGCGGACGATGACCACCGCGGGACGCACCGTGCTGTTCTCCGGCCTCACCGTCGCGGCTGCCCTGTCCAGCCTGCTGATCTTCCCGCAGGCGTTCCTCAAGAGCATGGGCTACGGCGGCGTCGCCGCGGTGCTGGTCGCGATGGTGGCGGCGCTCACCGTCCTCCCCGCGACGCTCAAGCTGCTCGGCCGCCGCGTCGACGGCGGCCGGCTGCCGTGGCGCCGCAAGCGCCCGGTGGTCGTAGACGACGCGCACGGTCGATGGGCGGCGCTGGCTCGCGGCGTGATGCGCCGGCCCTGGCTGGTCATCGTCGGCACGGTGGTCGGGCTGCTCCTGATCGCCTCGCCGTTCCTCGGCGTGAAGTGGGGCAGCGTCGACTACCACGTGCTGCCCTCGGACGCCCCGGCGCACGTGGCCGCCGACAAGCTGTCCGACTTCGGGCCGGAGACCTCGACCGCGTCGCTGCTGGTCCGCGGTGCCTCTGCCGCCGACCTGACGGCGTACAGCGACCAGATCGCCAAGGTCGACGGCATCACGGGAGTCCAGTCGGTCGCCACCGAAGGGGACGCGACGCTGCTGCGGGCCTCGTGGGCCGGCAACAGCCAGAGCGAGGCCAGCCAGGCCGTCGTCAAGGAGATCCGCCAGCTCCAGCCTGCCTCGGGCGAGGTGCTGGTCGGTGGGCAGAGCGCCGACACCGTGGACCTCATCGACTCGGTCGGCGCGCACCTGCCGTGGATGGGGCTGATCGTGGCGCTGGTCATGCTGGTGCTGCTGTTCGTCGCGTTCGGCTCGCTGGTGCTGCCGGTCAAGGCGATCGTGATGAACCTGTTCTCGATCAGCGCCGCGTTCGGGGTCGTCACCTGGATCTTCAGCGACGGCCACCTGTCCGGGCTGCTCGGCTTCACGCCGCAGGGCTTCCTCGACGCGACCAACCCGATCCTGATGCTGGCCATCCTGTTCGGGCTGTCGATGGACTACGAGGTCTTCCTGCTCTCCCGGGTCCGCGAGCAGTGGGACCGCACGGGCAACAACGACCTCGCGGTCGCGACCGGCGTACAGAAGACCGGCCGGATCATCACCAGCGCGGCCGTGCTGCTCGGCGTCGTGATCGGCGCCTTTGCGCTGAGCGGGATCGTGTTCATGAAGATGCTCGGCGTCGGCATGCTCGTCGCCCTGCTGATCGACGCCACCGTGGTCCGCGCCCTCCTGGTCCCCGCCGTGATGAAGCTGCTCGGCCGAGCCAACTGGTGGGCCCCAGGCCCACTGGTCCGCTGGTGGGAGAAGTACGGCTTCCGTGAGGGCGAGGAGGCCGGCTCGGGCGAGACCTCCCACGACCCCGAGCCGGCCACCGTCTGAGGGATAGTCCCTGACGTTCTGACATGCGGTACGGCGTGTCGCGAGCACGAACGTCAGGGACTATCCCCTCACGGCGGGGTCATGGCTGCAGCACGTAGCGGCCGCGGACCCCGCCCTTGGCCACGGCGCGGTGGGCCTCGGCGGCGTCGCTGAGCGGGAGCACGGCGGCCACCCGGGCCGGGAGCTCGCCGGAGGCGGTCCGCTCCAGCAGTCCGACGGTGCGGGCGCCGTCCGGCTGGACGGCGACGGCCCGGACGTCCACGCCGCGCTCGCTGGCGGGGACGGCGGAGGACTGGACGCCGACGAACTGGCCGCCGTCGCGGACCAGGGCCACCGCCCGCTCCTGCAGCACGGCGGGGTCCGCCACCGCGTCCCAGCCGCCGGTCGGCTCGGTGATGACGTCGGCGCCGAGCGCACGGACGAACTCCTCGTCGGTCGCGCGGGCCAGGCCCGTCACCCGCCAGCCGCGCTCGAGCGCGAACGGTACGACGTACCCGCCCACCGCTCCTGCTGCCCCGGTGACCAGCAGGCTGCGGCCCGCACCGTCGCCGAGGAGGTCGACGAGCTGGGCCGCGGTCAGGGCGTTGAGCGGCACGGTGGCCGCGTCGACCAGGTCGAGGCCGTCGGGCACGACCGCCACGTCGGCGGCCGGCAGGACGACCTGCTCGGCGTAGGTGCCGAAGTCCCGGTCGAAGCCGCCGATCAGGCCGGCCACCCGGGTGCCGGGCGCCAGGTCGACGTCGCTCGCGGCCTCGAGGACGGTGCCCGAGAAGTCCCAGCCGAGGCCGGTGTGCTCCGGTTGGCGGATCAGGCCCAGCTCGTGCAGGAAGCCGCCCCGAACGACGAGGTCGACCGGGTTCACGACGGCCGCGGCCACGGCGACCCGGACCTGACCGGGCTCGAGGTCGACGACGGGTACGTCGACGTACTGGATCGCGTCGGGCTCGCCGGGTTCGATGACGACGGCGGCGCGGAAGGTCTTGCTCTGGGTGGTCATGGCGTTCCTCCAAGGGTGTCGGTTGCTGTCACTGGCGGGAACAATGGCGACCGCCGCGGCGCTTCCCATCGGAGAGCAGGCACCTGAAAGTGCGTAACTGACCACGAGGAGTCCATCCGTGCCCACCATGACCGCCGCCCAACGCCGCGCTGTGCAGAAGTCCGAGTACGACGTCTTCGTGGCCAACTGCCCGAGCCGGCAGCTCCTCGACCGGCTGTCGGACAAGTGGGTGACGCTGGTGCTTTGCGCCCTCGAGGACGAGTCGCAGCGCTACTCCCAGCTCGCCCGCACGATCGCCGGGGTCAGCCAGAAGATGCTGACCCAGACGCTGCGCACCCTCGAGCGGGACGGGATGATCACCCGCACCGTGACCGCGACCGTGCCGGTGACCGTGACCTACGAGCTCACCGCGCTCGGCCGCTCGCTGCTGGTCGTCTTCGGCGGCCTCAAGATCTGGGCCGAGTCGCACATGGACGAAGTGATCGAGGCCCGGGCCTCCTATGATGCCCAGCCATGACGTCCTCCCGGATCCGCGCGGTCGCGGCGCTCTCCGTCACTGCGGTCCTGGTGCTCGCGGGCGGCTGCGGCGGCAAGGACAGCGGTGGCGGTAGCGACTTCGCCAAGCAGTCCGGCGACAAGATCGCTGACACGGCCAAGGCCGACATGAAGACCCTTGACGAGGTGAAGTTCTCCGGCGAGATCACCTCCAACGGAGACAAGATCACCCTCGACGTCCAGGCCAGCTCGGCCGGTGACTGCACCGGCTCGATCGGGCTGGGCGGGGGCACCGCCGACATACTGGCCAAGGACGGCACCAACTGGTTCAAGCCCGACGAGGCGTTCTGGCGGGCCAACGCCGGCGCCTCGGCCGACGCGATCATCACCGCCGTCGGCGACAAGTGGGTGCTCGACACCGACTCGAACTTCGCGCAGTTCTGCGACCTCAACGCCTTCTTCGACAACCTGTTCAAGGACGCCGCCGGCGCCGGCAAGTACAAGGCCACCGGGACCGACGAGATCGGCGGTCAGAAGGTGGTCAAGGTCGAGCAGTCCGACGACAAGGGCACGTCGGTCGGGTACGTCCTCGTCGACGGCGACCACTACCTCGTCAAGCTCGAGCGCACCGAGGGCGCCGAGCCGGGGCACCTCGACTTCAGCGACTTCAACAAGTTGTTCGACGTCACGGCTCCGGCTGACGGCGACGTGATCGACCTCAGCACGCTGCAGTAGCCACCCGCACCAGGGCTCCGGCGTGGCCGGGCAGGCGGATCACGCTGCCGGCCGCGTCCACTCCGGACTCGGTCTCGAAGAGCAGCTCGACCTCGCCGAGCTCCACCGCCATGGGTTTCTCCCCGAAGTTGACGAGCACCAGCAGGGCGTCGCGCTGCATGGTGAAGAACCGCGCCTCTTCGTCGGCCCGGCACGCGACATGGGCGAACGACGGGTCGGTCAGCCCGGGATGCTCGCGACGCAGCCGGATCAGCTCCCGGTAGACCGCGAGCATCCGCATGCCCCGCGCGGAGTCGAGCTCCGACCAGTCCAGCCGGGAACGCTCGAACGTCGCCGGGTCCTGCGGGTCCGGTACGGCGGCCGGATCCCAGCCGTGCCGGGCGAACTCGGCGATCCGGCCCTCGGCCGTCAGCCGGCCCAGCTCCTCCTCCGGGTGCGACGTGAAGAACTGGAACGGCGTCGTCGCCGCCCACTCCTCGCCCTGGAACAGCATCGGCGTGAACGGTCCGCACAGCGTCAGCAGCGCGGCGCACGCCAGCTGGTCGTCGTCGAGGGTGGAGGTGATCCGGTCGCCGACCGCGCGGTTGCCGACCTGGTCGTGGTTCTGGCTGGACACCACAAGCCGCCAGGTCGGCATCGTCGCCACGTCCACGGGCGCACCGTGGTCGCGCCCGCGAAATGACGAGTAGGTCCCGTCGTGGAAGAAGCCGCGCTCGCAGACCTTGGCCAGCGCACCGAGCGGCTCGAAGTCGGCGTAGTAGCCGTGCGTCTCCCCGGTGAGCGCGACGTGCAGGGCGTGGTGGAAGTCGTCGCTCCACTGCGCGTCCAGCCCGAACCCACCGGCCTCCCGCGGGGTGACCAGCACCGCCTCGTTGAGGTCCGACTCGGCGATCAAGGTCAGCGGTCGGCCCAGGTGGGCGGACAGCTCAGCCACCTCCGCGGCCAGCGCCTCGAGCACGTGCTCCTCGGACTCGTCGGCCAGCGCGTGCACCGCGTCGAGGCGGAGGCCGTCGACGTGATAGTCCTCCAGCCACATCCGGGCGTTGTCGAGCACGTAGCGGCGGACCTCCGCCGCGCCTTCGCCGTCGAGGTTCACCAGGTCGCCCCAGGTGTTGCTGCCCGACTTGAGGTAAGGACCGAACTTGGGCAGGTAGTTCCCCGAGGGGCCGAGGTGGTTGTAGACCACGTCCTGGATCACTCCGAGCCCGGCGGCGTGGCACCCGTCGACGAACCGCTGGTAGGCCGCCGGGCCGCCGTACGGCTCGTGCACGGCATACCAGAGCACGCCGTCGTAGCCCCAGTTGTGCACTCCGTTGACCGCGTTCACCGGCATTAGCTCGACGAGGTCGATCCCGAGGTCGCGCAGGTGGTCGAGGCGGGTGAGCGCGGAGTCCAAGGTCCCCTCGGGCGTGAACGTGCCGACGTGCAGCTCGTAGATCACCGCCCCGGCCAGCTGGCGCCCGGTCCAGGACTCGTCGGTCCACGCGAAGCGAGTGGGGTCGTGGGTCCGCGAGCGCTGGTGGACGCCCGCCGGCTGACGCCGCGACCGCGGGTCGGGTCGCGGCGTGTCCGCGTCGTCGATCAGGTAGCCGTAGTCGACCTCCTGATGGGACGTCAGGAGCTGTGCCGGCAGTGAGGCCGGCGTCCACCAGTCGTCGGTGCCGCGGACCATGTCGACGACGTCATCGCCCACTGACAGCCGGAGCCGGTGCGCGAGCGGCGCCCACACGTCGAACGGCCCGCGCGGTGGAGAGCTCACGACCCGTCCTCGACGAGCAGGGCGACGGGGCGGTCGCCAAGCACGTCGGCCA
>JAWWPK010000495.1:0-5587 GCA_033854925.1 Nocardioidaceae bacterium
CGCCGCCCAGCAGCACCCGGCCGCTGGTGGGCCGGTCCAGCGCGCCGATGATGTTGAGCAGCGTCGACTTGCCCGATCCCGATGGGCCGACGACGGCGAGGTACTCGCCCTCGGCCACGGTCAGGTCGACGCCGTGCAGGACGGTGAGCGCTGCCGTGCCGGTGCCGTAGGTGCGGGTCACCCCGGTCAGCTCGAGAGCGGTCACGGGGTGACCACGACCTCGTCGCCCTCGGCGAGGTCGGGGGAGTCGACCTCGACCAGGGTCTCGGAGAACGAGCCGGTGCTGACCGCGACGTAGGACCGCTTGCCGTCGTCGCCGACCTTCTCCACGCCGTACCCGCCGGCGACCAGCGCCACCAGCGCGGTCACCGGTACCGCGAGCACGTCCTTCGCGATCGTGTGTGAGAAGCCCACCTGGACCGAGGTCCCGTCGAGCTGCTTGTCGACCTCCTTGCGCTTCGATGGCGGGCCGACCACCTCGATCGTCACCGTGAGCGACTCGTCGGTCTGCTCGGCCTCGTTCCCCGGGACGTAGTCGACCTCGCGGATCCGGCCGCGGGCGGTGGTGCCGTCGGGGAACTCGAGGTCCACGGCCTGGTGCACCGGCGCCAGCCGCTTCTGGGTCGGGTCGACCGAGACCGTGACCGTCCGCTGGGTGGCGCCGACCTGCAGGACGACGGTCCCGGGCTGCACGGGCGTCCCGTCCTCGACCGACTCGGACGCCACCCGGACGTCGCCGTCGGTGAAGACGACCCGGCCGAGAGGCAGCTCGCCGTCGTCGTCGAGGCCGTGGTGGCGTTGCCACCGCTCGACGGCGATGGTGGTGACCCAGGTCCAGTCGCCGTCGACCTCCATGTCCAGGTCGTCGGTGTAGCCGAGGTCGGTGAGAGCCCGCTCGAGCTGCAGCACGTCCCGGCCGCTGGTCACGTCCGGGTCGAGGTCGCGCCACGCGGGCACCTTCCCGTCGAGCCGGAGCACCGGGTCCGCGTCGAGCCGGTAGAGCGGCTCGCCGTTCTGCACGACGGTGCCGACCGTGGGCAACCAGGTGACCGTGCCGGTCAGGCTGGACGGCAGGTCCAGTGGATCGCCGTACCCGAGCTGGCCGCTCTCGGTCGCCGTCTCGGTGAGGTCGGTGCGCTGCACCTTGGCGGTGGCGGGCGGAGTCGTCTCACCGGCCGCGTCGGCGGGGTCGTTCGCGCCGGGGACGCTGCACCCGCTCAGGGCTCCGACGGCGACGAGACCCACGGCCACGAGGCCGGCCCAGGAGCTACGGACACGGATCGCCATGTCAGGAGGACTGCTCGTCGGTCGAGCCGCCGGCTGCGTCGCTCGGGGGCTCCAGGCCCGCCGCGGCGCTGCACTCGTCCATGTCCTTCTTGAAGGCCGGGTCGTCCGGTCCCGGGAGGTCGCCCTGACCCTTCTCGGACTTCTGGGTGACCCGGCCACCGTCGAAGGTGGGGTCGGGGAAGTTGTAGCCGCGCTCGCGCATGCAGGCCGCCATGTCCAGGAAGGACTGCTTCTCCTCCTCGGTCAGCTCGTGACCGCCGTCCTGGGGCTCGGCCATGTCCATCCACTTCTGACAGGCGGACTGGGCAGCCTCCATCTGGTCCTGGGAGAGCCCGTCACCGTTCAGCTGGACGCCCCCGCCGGGCGTCGGGTCGGGCATGTCGACGCCGTGCTCACGCATGCACTGGGCGAACTTCAGCATCGCGTCCTCCGGGTCGAGGTCCGCCTCGGCAGAGCCGGACGGGGATGCCGAGGAGGCGCCGGCGGCGTCCGGCAGGGTGGAGTCGTCGCCGCCGGAGCCCGAGCCGCATCCGCCGGAAAGGCCGAGCAGGAGGGTCAGGGCGGTCGCGGCGAGGACCCGTGGCACGACGGTTCTGGTGAGTTGGCTGGTGGTCATGTGACCACTGCACCGGGTCGGCCGCTTGGAGAGCGTTGGCGAACTCAGCAGGTTCTGGGGATTTCCTTATCAACCCTGAACCCGTCGCGTGCGACGGTTCGGCCATGCGCGTGCTGGTCGTCGAGGACGAAGAGATCATGGCCGACGCCCTCGCGCGCGGCCTGCGCCGTTCGGGATACGCCGTGGACGTGGTCACCGACGGTGCCTCTGCTCTCGAGCAGGCTGCGGTCAACCACTACGACGTCGTCCTGCTCGACCGCGATCTCCCGGTCGTCCACGGGGACGAGGTCTGCCGCACGCTGGTGCGCGAGCGAACCTCCGCCCGGGTCCTGATGCTCACCGCCGCAGGCTCGGTCAACGAGCTGGTGGACGGCTTCGCTCTGGGGGCCGACGACTACCTGCCCAAGCCGTTCGCGTTCGCGGAGCTGCTGGCGCGGGTCGAGGCCCTCGCCCGCCGCACCACGCCCGCCGTACCGCCCCGGATCCGGGTGGGCGAGGTCGACATCGACACCGCGCGCCGGACCGTCACGCGGGCCGGGCAGCCGGTGCGGCTCACCCTGAAGGAGTACGGCGTGCTCGCGGAGCTGGCGCGCGCCCGCGGGGCGGTGGTGTCCGCCGAGGATCTGCTGGAGCGGGTCTGGGACGAGCACGCCGACGTCTTCTCCAACGCCGTGCGGGTGACGATGGTCGGGCTGCGGCGCAAGCTCGGCGAGCCGCCGGTGATCGAGACGTTGCGCGGCGCCGGCTACCGGTTGGGCTCATGAGGCGGGGGCTCAGTGTCCGCTGGCGGCTGACGCTGGTCTACTCGCTGATCTCGGTGGTCTCGGCGGCGGTGCTGCTCGGTGGCATCTACGCGCTGGTCAGTCATCCGCCCAAGTCCACCTTCTACGTCGGCAGCAGTGCGGCCCCGCCGCCCGACGGGCTGAACGGCCCTCGCCCGGAGGCGGGGACGTTCGGGCAGGTGGTCTTCCAGGCCAAGACGGACGCCGTCGACCAGACCCTCAACGGCCTGTTGTGGTGGTCGGGCGTCGGCCTGCTGCTGACCGCGGCGGTCTCGGTCGGCGTGGGGTGGGTCTTCGCCGGCCGGGTCCTGGCCCCGGTGCACACGATCACGAGCCGGGCTCGCGCCATCTCCGCGCACTCGCTCGACGAGCGCGTGTCGCTCGGCGGTCCGCACGACGAGCTGCGGGAGCTGGCCGACACCTTCGACTCGCTCCTGGACCGGATCCACCAGGCGTTCGCCGGCGAGCGCCGGCTGGTCGCGACGATGTCGCACGAGCTGCGCACGCCGTTGGCCAACCAGCAGGCCGCCCTGGATGTCGCGCTTGCCAACCCCGAGGCGACGGTGGTGGAGCTCCGAGCGGCCGCCGAGGTGGCGCTGGGCCAGACCGACCGGGCCAACCGGACCATCGACGCGCTGCTGATCCTGGCCCGGGTCCAGTCGGGGCTCGAGCCGGCCCGGCACCAGCCGGTCGACCTGATGGCCCTGGTGACCGATGCGGTCGACCGGGTCCGGGAGGAGGAGGGGTCACTGCGCAGCTGGCACCTGCATCTGACCCCCGTCGCCGTGCCTGGTGACGCCGAGCTGCTCGACCGGGCGATCGGCAACCTGCTGCAGAACGCCGAGCGCCACAACCTGCCCGGGTCGGAAGGGTGGGTCGACGTCCGGCTGCACAGACGGGACAGCGAGGCGGTCCTGGTCGTCAGCAGCACCGGCGCGCGGATCGACCCGGGCGACGCCGCCGGGCTGACCCTGCCGTTCCGCCGCGGCGCCCGGGACCGCATCGGCTCCGCCCGCGGTGTCGGCCTGGGCCTCTCGGTCGTCCAGGCGATCGCCGACCACCACGGCGGCCGGCTCACGCTGACCCCGCTGGAGCCCGGCGGGCTGGCCGCGGAGCTGGTCCTGCCCCTCGGTGGAGAGGCTCCCGGGGTGGTCGGTCCCGGCAACTAGGGTTCTCGGGTGACCGCCCCGACCGCACCCGAGACCGAGCAGGAGACCCAGCAGCAAACAGGGTCCACCTCGGTCGCCACGGTGCTCGCAGCTGCCGTCGAGGCGCTCGGCGGCGAGGAGCGGTCCGGCCAGATCGAGATGGCCGAGGCCGTCGCCGATGCCATGGTCGACGGCACCCACCTGCTCGTCCAGGCCGGCACCGGCACCGGCAAGTCGCTGGCCTACCTCGTGCCGGCGCTGCTCCACGACAGCCGGGTCGTGGTGGCCACCGCGACCCTGGCCCACCAGCACCCGCTCGTCGAGCGCGACCAGCCTCGGCTGGTCGACGCGGTCGGCGCCCTGCCGGGCGTCGACGCTTCCTACGCCGTGCTCAAGGGCCGCTCCAACTACGCCTGCCTGCACCGCATCCGCGCCGGCGTGCCCGACGACCAGGGCACGCTGATCGAGGTGCCGCAGGGATCGATGGCCACCAAGGTGCTCGAGCTGCGGGCCTGGGCCGAGGAGGAGACCGAGGGAGACGGCAGCGGCGAGCGCGACAACGCGCCGCGGCACACCGACCGCGAGTGGCGGCAGGTGTCGGTCAACCACCGCGAGTGCCTCGGCGCCGCGAAGTGCCCGTTCGGCCAGGAGTGCTTCGCCGAGCTGGCCCGTGAGAAGGCCCAGCGCTCCCACCTCGTCGTCACCAACCACTCGCTGCTCGCGATCGACGCGATCGAGGGCGTGCCGATGATCCCGGACTACGACGTCGTGGTCGTCGACGAGGCGCACGAGCTGACCAGCCGGATCACCCAGGCCGCGACCGACGAGCTGTTCGCGGCCGACGTCGACCGGGCCGCCAAGCGCTCGCAGCGGCACGTCGAGGGCAGCGAGGCCGACGACCTCGCCGACGCCGGCGACGCGCTGCGGGCGGCGATGAACGATCTCGACCCCGGCCGGATCGACCAGCTGCCCGAGGCGCTGGCCGAGGCACTGGCGGCGGTCCGCAGCAGCGCGCGGGCCTGCCTGTCGGCCTATCCCAAGAGCGACGGTGGCGGTGCCGGTGCCGGTGCCGGTGCCGGTGCCGGTGACGGCGATGCCGGTCTGACCCAGGCCAAGGGCGCGGTTCAAGAGGTGTTCGTGACCGCCGAGCGGATGGCGGCCGGCTCCGACGCCGACGTGCTCTGGCTGAGCGAGGGCACCGACCGGATACCGCCGCGGCTCTGTGTCGCCCCCCTGCAGGTGTGGGGGCCGATGCGCGACAAGCTGCTGACCGACAAGCTGGCGATCTTCACCAGTGCGACGCTGCGGCTCGGCGGCGACTTCACCGCCGTGGCCTCGAGCTTCGGTCTCAAGCAGACCGAGAACGTCGACACGACAGACGTGGTGCGGGCCGATGGCGTGCTGCCCTGGCGTGGCCTCGACGTCGGCAGCCCGTTCGACTACGGCCAGCAGGCCATCCTCTACGTCGCCCGCCACCTGCCGCCGCCCGGTCGCGACGGGCTCGGCAAGGCGCAGCTCGACGAGATCGCCGAGCTCGTCGACGCCTGCGAGGGCCGCGCGCTCGGGCTGTTCTCGAGCCGCCGTGCCGCCGAGACCGCGGCGGAGGCCGTCCGCGAGCGGCTGCCGCACCTGACCACGCTGGCCCAGGGCGACGCCCAGCTGCCCGAGCTGGCCCGGCAGTTCGTCGACGACCCGCACACCGCGCTTTTCGGCACCCTCTCGCTCTGGCAGGGGCTCGACGTACCCGGTGACAC
>JAWWPK010000496.1:0-9162 GCA_033854925.1 Nocardioidaceae bacterium
CGCTGGCGACGCAGCCGCCCATGGTCGGTTGCGCCTCGAGCACCAGGATCGACCAGCCCCGGTCGGCCAGCAGGTTCGCGGCGACCAGGCCGTTCGGGCCAGATCCGACAACGACCGCGTCGTACTCGGTCACGCCGCCGGCTGGTGACGACGCTCCGCGACGAAGGCAAGTCGGCGCAGGCTCTCGACGTTGCGCCACTTCAGCAGCGGGTCCTCCACGATGTTCGGCAGCAGCGCAGCGGGGCCTTCCGCAGCGGTCTCCTCCATGACCACCTCGGTGTCGCTGCCGTGTGCCCGGAGCCGGATCCGCACATCGGCCCGGCCCGCCGGCCAGGCGTGCGCCCTGAGCTCGAGCAGCGACCCGGGACGGCACTCCACGACCTCGGTGATGTCGTCGAAGAGCAGTGGCCAGGTCCCGACGGAGTGGTGGAGGCGCGAGCCGGGCTGGGGCCAGGTGTCGTCGACCTCGCGCATGCGGGAGGCCCCGACCACCCACAGGGGGTAGAGCCAGCCATCCGCCAGCACGGCCCAGACCTGCTCGGGGGTGGCGGACATGACGCGGGTGTTGGTGCTCACGGCCTGCCGGTAACCCGGCTGGCACAGTGCCAACCTCGACCGGCCGCGTCGGGACCGACAGGCCACCCCTCGGGGTGGGCGTGCCCCACCGGCGCAGCGGACACCGGGGATACATGAGAGCAGTGACCTGGCAGGGCGCCAAGGACATTCGCGTCGAGCGCGTGCCCGACCCGACGATCGAGACCGACAACGACATCGTCATCCGGGTCACGTCGACCGGGCTGTGCGGGTCGGACCTGCACCTCTACGAGGTGCTGGCGCCCTTCATGGAGCCGGGCGACATCGTCGGCCACGAGCCGATGGGCATCGTCGAGGCGACCGGCAGCTCGATCCGGCACCTCGATGTCGGTGACCGGGTGGTCATCCCGTTCAACATCTCGTGCGGCCACTGCTGGATGTGCGAGCGCCGGCTGCAGAGCCAGTGCGAGACCACCCAGAACACCGAGCAGGGCACCGGTGCGAGCCTCCTCGGCTACAGCAAGCTCTACGGGCAGGTGCCCGGCGGCCAGGCGGAGTACCTGCGGGTCCCGCACGCCGACTACGGCGCGATCAAGGTCCCGAACGGCCCGCCGGATGACCGGTTCCTGTTCCTGAGCGACGTCCTGCCCACGGCGTGGCAGGCCGTCGAGTACGCCGACATCCCTGACGGCGGCACCGTGCTGGTGCTCGGTGCGGGGCCCATCGGCGACATGTCCGCCCGGGTCGCGATGCACCGTGGCCATCGCGTCATCGTGGCCGACCTGGTGCCCGAGCGGCTGCAGCGCGTGTCGAGCCGTGGCGCCGAGGCGATCGACATCACGTCGCTGGACGGTGCCACCCTCGCCGAGGTGGTTCGCGACCGAACCGACGGTCGCGGCGCCGACGCCGTGATCGAGGCGGTCGGCATGGAGGCGCACGGGTCCGGAGGCATCAAGGCGATGCAGAAGCTGGTCGGTCTGATCCCCGACCGGATCGCGGCGCCACTGATGATGAAGGCCGGGACGGACCGGCTCGAGGCCCTGCTCTCGGCGTTCGACTGCGTCCGGCGAGGCGGCACGGTCTCGATCGTGGGCGTCTACGGCGGGGCCGCGGACCCGCTGCCGATGATGCAGATGTTCGACAAGCAGGTGCAGGTGCGCATGGGCCAGGCCAACGTGCGGGCCTGGACCGACGACATCCTGGCCCTGCTGAACAAGGACGAGGACGTGCTGGGGGTCGAGAGCTTCGCCACCCACCACCTCTCGCTCGACGAGGCGCCGGATGCCTACGAGACCTTCCAGAAGAAGCAGGACGGGGCGATCAAGATCGTCTTCAGGCCGTGAGCGCCGTGCCGATCGGCCGGGCTGACGACGTGCTGGTGCACCGGGACGCCGCATGATCGGCTACTACGTGGATCACGTGGGCCAAGGTCATCTGCATCGTGCGAGCGCCATCGCGCAGGCGCTCGGTGGCCCTGTCACCGGCTTCTCGTCACTGCCCGCCCCCGCCGGCTGGCCCGGCCCCTGGATCGAGCTGGACAGCGACAACGGGACCGGCGAGGACGTGGAGCGGACCGCGCGGGACCGGCTGCACTGGGTGCCGATCGGGCACCAGGGCCTGCGCTCGCGGATGGCCGAGATCGCCTCCTGGCTACGGCACGTCGCCCCCTCGGTCTTCATTGTCGACGTGTCCGTCGAGGTGGCTGTGCTCGTTCGCCTCCACGGCATCCCCGTCGTGACGGTGGCGAGCCCCGGTGAGCGTGGGGACGCCGCGCACCGCCTGGGGTTCGACGTGGCCGACGCGATCATCGGATGCTGGCCACCGGGGGCGGCCGGGATGCTGCGCGGCGTACCGCCCGCCGTGCTGGACCGGTTGCACGCCGTCGGAGCCCTCTCCAGGTTCCCAGTCGCCGAGGCACGGCCGCGCCGACGCGGACCGCGACGGGTGGTGCTGCTCTCCGGCACCGGCGGTCACGCCCTCGAGCGCGAGGAGCTCGAGCTGGCGCGCAAGGAGACGCCACAGTGGGAGTGGACCGTACTGGATCCCGAGCTGGGCAGCTGGTCGGATGCGCCGTACGACGCCCTGCTGGACGCGGACGTAGTCGTCACGCATGCCGGGCAGAACGCGCTGGCCGAGGTCGCGGCATCGCGCACGCCCGCCGTCGTGGTCCCCCGGCCGCGTCCACATCGCGCGCAGGAGCTGACCGCGGAGGTGCTCTGGCACGGCGGCTGGCCGGCCGTGGTCATCGACACTGGTCCGCGCCAGGGTTGGGAGGAACGGTTGAAGCACGCGGACCTGCTCGACGGCGGTGACTGGGCCTCGTGGTGCGACGGTCACGCGGCCGAGCGCATTGCCGACGTGGTGGGGTCCGTGGCGCTGGGGGGACAACGGTGACGACGTCGGCGCCGTGACCGGCGCCTTGGCGCGCTGCCGCGACGACCCTTGCTAGCGCGACGCCGGTCGCATCCGTCCTGACCGGGACCAGGTCACGGACGGATGCTCGGGCTTGCGGCTCCTGGAGCACATCGCCCGAAACCGGCGTCCCATGTGCGGAGTGGAAGGACCACCCGACCTCCGGTTGCTTCGAGCCTAGGAGCATCGAGCGACCGTCGGTTCACCCCGATGGGCAATGACCAGGTGAGGTGTGCCCGCGTCCCGCCGGGGACCTTCGAGAGTTGTTCAGCGGTTCCGGAGCTGGGTGTTCGTCGCCCGCAGGCGAGCAACGGACTCCTCCAGCTCGAGAACCCGCGCGATCCCGGCGAGGTTCAGCCCCTCGGCGAGAAGCTCGCCGATGCGGACCAGCCGGGTCACGTCCTCGGCGCTGTAGAGGCGCGTCCCGCCCGGGGTGCGATCGGGAGAGACGAGGCCGTGGCGCTCATAGACGCGCAGGTTCTGGATCTCCATCGAGGCCATCCCGGCTGCCACCGAGATGGCGTACACAGCGGTGTCCTTGTCTGCCAACTCTCTCCCCCAAGCACTTGCCCCGACCTGTTGTGGAGAGTATAACAAATCTGCACTCAGCGATATAGATCGCGAGTCGAGCTGGAGACCACCTACAGAACCAGGAGGACAACCATGTTGCTGCGAACTGCCGACCCGTTCCGTGACCTCGACCGACTCACCCAGCAGCTGCTCGGCACCACGAACCGTCCTGCGGTGATGGCGATGGACGCCTGGCGCGAGGGAGACAGCTTCATCATCGAGTTCGACCTGCCCGGGGTGGCAGCCGAGAGCATCGACCTGGACGTCGAGCGCAACGTGCTGACCGTCCGCGCGGAGCGAGTGGCCCGCAACGGTGACTCGGAGATGCTTGCCAGCGAGCGGCCCCGAGGCCTCTTCAGCCGCCAGCTGGTCCTCGGCGACAACCTCGACCTCGAGCGGATCGAGGCGGGGTACGAGGGCGGCGTGCTGCGACTCGTCGTACCTGTCGCGGAGAAGGCAAAGCCGCGCAAGATCGAGATCGACACCGGATCGACCGCACCCTCCCGCCAGGCCATCGGCGCCTGACGGAGGCATCTCGACCGGCGAGGTGGGGCTCCTGCGCAGGGGCCCCGCCTCGCCCCGCGAAGTCTGGACACGTCTGGTTGCGAAAGGAACGGGAGCATGAGCACGCCGCTTCGGGTCGCCGTCATCAGCCGCCATGAACTGACGCGGGCCGGCCTGACCCAACTCATCGAGTTCGACCCCGACCGGGCAGTGGTCGTCGGGACGGACAGCGCCGCTGGGCTGGCCGACCACGACGTGGCCGTCTACGACCTGGCCGGCCGCGAGGCCACCGAGGACAACGACCTGCGACACCTCATCGCCAGCAACACCGCCGTCGTGGCCCTTCAGACGGAGTTCCGCCCCGATGTCTCCGAGCGCGCCCTGGCGATGGGGGTTGCCGATGTTGTGTCCATGAAAGTGACGGGGGAAGTACTCCTCGAACGCCTCGAGCACGCTGCTGCGGGGCGCCGGGTCGCGCCGGGAGCGGTGCGCGGGCAGTCTCGGCACGCTGCGCGGCTCGCCACCGGACTCACCGAGCGTGAGGTCGAGGTCCTCGAGCTCATCGCCGCCGGGTTGAGCAACGAGCAGGTCGCGGCCACGCTCTACGTCAGCATCAACACGGTCAAGACCTACGTGCGCACCGCCTACCGACGCATCGGCGCCAAGACTCGATCCCAAGCGGTCATCTGGGCGCTGAGCCAGGGCCTGGGTCCCCAGACGGAACCACCACCCGTGCCGGCCGCACCTCGCATCAGCGCCGACGTTGCGTGAAGTTCCCTCGGGCCGGTCGAGCCCCCTTTTGGGGTGAAGACCCGGTCCACCGCTCTGGGTACCTACCTTCACCCCCGGACGGCCGGATCTGGATGGCCGTCGTTAGCAACCCCACGCAAAGGAAGCCCATGTCTACTGACGCCATCGTGCTGCTCAAGGACGACCACAAGGAGATCAAGCAGACCTTCGACGCCTTCGAGAAGGCCGGCGAGGACGCGCACGCCGAGAAGGGACGGCTCGTCGAGAAGATGATCGAGCTCCTGACCGTGCACACCTACATCGAGAACGAGGTCATGTACCCCCGGGTGCGCGAGCTCCTCCCGGAGCTCGAGGACGACGTACTGGAGTCCTACGAGGAGCACCACGTCGCCGATGTGCTGGTGATGGAGCTGGCCGGGATGAAGCCGGACGCCGAGCGGTTCACGGCCAAGACCACCGTCCTGATCGAGAGCGTGCGCCACCACATCGACGAGGAGGAGAAGGAGTGGTTCCCCAAGGTCCGGGACGGCCTGGGCCGCAAGACCCTTCAGGAGATCGGCGCCGAGATGGCTGCGGCGAAGAAGAAGGCGCCGAAGAGGCCCGCGCAACCCAGTGCGCTCAAGAAGACGATCGACGCGGTCGTCTCGTGACCCCGCGCACCACGAGAGCTGTCCGGTGACGCTGGCCTCTCTGTGGCAGGACCGGCACCCCCGGACTCCTCGCGCCGAGCCGGTCGAGACCGGCGGTCACTACGACGTCGCGGTGATCGGCGCGGGGTTGACGGGTCTGACCACGGCGCTGCTCCTGGGCCGCGCCGGACGGTCGGTGGTGGTCCTGGAGGCGGGCCGAGTCGGTGATGGCACCACCGGACGCAGCACCGCGAAGCTCAGCCTCCTCCAGGGCACCCAGCTCTCCAGGATCCGCTCACGCCATCCTCAGGCCGTGGTGGATGCCTACGTCGAAGCGCAGCGAGAGGGGGCGGCGTGGGTGCGGCGGTTCTGCGCCGACCATGGCGTCTCCGTGCAGGACCGCGACGCGGTCACCTTTGCCCACAGCGGAACGGGCGAGCGGGACATCCGGAACGAGCTCGACGTGGCCAGGCAGGCGGGGCTGCCCGTCGAGTGGGTGGATGACCTTCCGCTCCCGTTCCCCGTCCGTGGCGCCCTGCGCCTGCCCGGTCAGTTCCAGCTGGACCCGATCGACCTCCTCGACGCGCTCCGGGTGGAGGCGACCGGCCACGGGGTCCACGTGGTGGAGGGTGCTCGGGCGCTCCGGGTCCGGGGGAGCCGACCCATGCGCGTCAGCATCGACGGCGGACAGGTGGAAGCGGACCGGGTCGTCGTGGCGACCAACCTTCCCGTGCTCGACCGCGGCGGGTTCTTCGCCCGGATGAAGCCGGCCCGCTCCTACAGCGTGGCGTTCGTGACCGAACAGCAGGCGGTCGACGCGATGTATCTCTCCGCGGACGAACCGTCGCGTTCCCTTCGCGACGCACCAACTGAGGGTGGGCACCTGCTGCTCGTCGGCGGGAACGGGCACACCACCGGACGAGCCGGCCCGACCAGTCAGCGGCTCGAGGGCCTGCGGGCCTGGACTCTTGAGCACTGGCCCGACGCAGTCGAGACGCACGCGTGGTCGGCCCAGGACTACGTCCCGCACCACGCGCTTCCGTACGCCGGGCCGATCCTCCCGGGCAGCAACGAGATCCTGGTCGGCGGCGGCTACTCGAAGTGGGGGATGACCAACGCGGTCGCGGTGTCGCTGGCCCTCACCGCCCGAATCCTGGGGACCCCACCCCCGTGGGCCGACGTGTTGCGCACCTATGCCCCGACGGAGCTGCGGGGACTGCCGACCGCGGCACGTGACAATGCTGAGGTCGGCCTGGAGCTGGCCCGGGGCTGGGTGGGCGCCGTGGCCGGCCGCTCGCTGCGCCGCGGCGGGCTGGCGCGGGTGTGCACGCACCTCGGCGGCGTGGTGCGGTGGAACGACGCCGAGCGCAGCTGGGACTGCCCCTTGCACGGATCACGGTTCGACGAGACCGGCCCGGTCCTCGAAGGCCCCGCCGTGCGTGCCTTGCCGCGGAGCTGAGTGTCCGCCTCCGGACCGGAACGAGTGTTGAATCTCGGCTCAGCGCAGCTGCGGCAGCACGTCCCGGCCATAGGCCTGGATCATGTCGAGGTAGTGCGGTCCCATGTTGGCGACGTACACCTCGTCGTAGCCGGCCTCCACGTAGTCCCGCAGCTGCTGGACGTGCCGGTCGACGTCGGCGCCCGCCACGATGCTCTCGGCCGTCGCCTCCCGGGTGACGAGCTGGGAGGCCTGCTCGAAGTGCTGGGGTGTGGGCAGCACCTGGGCCAGCTCCCCGGGCAGTCCGGCGTTCGCCCACAGCCGGTGTGCGTGGTCGACGCCCTCCTCCTCGGTGTCGGCCCACGCGACCTTCACCCCACCATGCGCCGGCTTGCCCCCTGACTTCTCCTTGAACGAGGCGACCGCGTCCGCGTCGTCCGCGGTGTTGATGAAGCCGTCGCCGATGCGCGCGGCGACCTCGAGGGCTTTGGGACCGAACGCCGAGACGTAGACCGGCGGCGGCTGGTCGGGGAGCGTGTAGATACGGGCCGTGTCGGTGCGGTAGTGCTTGCCCTGGGTCGTGACCGGGTCGCCCTTCCACAGCTCACGGATCAGGTCGACGGCCTCTTCGAGCATCTCCAGGCGTACGTCGACCGACGGCCAGACGTCGCCGAGCACGTGCTCGTTGAGCGCCTCGCCGGTGCCGACCCCCAGCGTGAACCGACCCTCGAGCTGGACCGCGGCCGTCGCTGCGGCCTGGGCGATCACGGCCGGGTGGATCCGCACGGTCGGACAGGTGACCGCCGTTGTCACCGGCAGCCGGCAGGCCTGGGAGAGGGCTCCGATCATCCCCCAGACGAAGGGGCTCTGCCCCTGCTCGTCGTTCCACGGGTGGTAGTGGTCGCTGATCCAGAGGGCCTCGAAGCCGGCGTCCTCGGCAGCGACCGCCTGCTCGATGATCTGGGCGGGCGAGTACTCCTCGCAGGACAAGAAGTAGCCGAATCGCATGCGCCGTCGGTACCCGTCCCTCGCGGGCTCGATCATTCCGGGCTGTCGACGAACTCCCTGGTCTTGGCGATCGCGAAGCCCCACCCCTGGGCGAGCGTGGGCCTGGGTGGGACGGCCACCTCGTCGGCGTTCGTGACCACGTCCAAGAGCACCGGCCCCGGGGTCGCCAGTCCTTCCCGCACTGCGCTGTCGACGTCGTGCGGGTCCTCCACGCGGAAGCCTGTCAGGCCGATCGCCTCGGCGACCCGGGCCAGGTCGGGGTTGTGCAGGACGGTGCCGAACTCGGGGAGGCCGACCTGCTCCATCTCGAGCTTGACCATCCCGAGGCGTCCGTTGTTGAAGACGACGAGCTTGACGGGGAGGTCGTGGCTGACGGCGGTGATCAGATCCCCGAGCAGCATGGTGAGGCCGCCGTCACCACAGAACGCGACGACCTGGCGCCGGCGGTCAAGGGCTGAGGCGCCGAGTGCCTGAGGCATCGCGTTGGCCATCGACCCGAGGTTGTAGGAGCCGAGCAGCTGCCGGCCCGACCTCATCTGGACGAACCGGGCCAGCCACGTCGTCGCCATGCCGGTGTCGGAGGTGAAGATCGCGTCCGGCGCGGCGTGCCGGTCCACCACCGCTGCGAGCAGCTCGGGCCGGATCCTGCTCTCCGGGTTGTCCACCTTGCGGCGGAGGAGCCCGCGGGGCTTCTGGTCGTAGTCCGGGTCCAGGAAGTGCTGCTGCCGGTTCCGCCAGGAGTCGTACGCCGACCGCGCGCGTTCAAGATGGCCGCGGTCGGTCTTCGCGTCGAGCAGGGGGAGCAGGCCCGAGAGTCCCAGCTTGGCGTCCCCGACGAGGGGGACGTCCACCGGGACCCGACGGCCGATGTGGGCACCGCGCAGGTCCAGCTGAACCACGGTCTTGCCGCTCGGGAAGAACTCGCGGTAGGGAAAGTCGCTCCCGATCATGAACAGCACGTCACCGTGGTCGAAGGCGACCTTGCTCGCGTGGTTGCCGAGCAGGCCCGACTGGCCCACCTGGAACGGGTCGGCGTCGTCGAAGGCCGTCTTTCCTTTGAGGGTGACGACCATCGGCGCCGAGAGGTGCTCGGCCAGCGCGAGGACCTCCGCGCGGGCCGGTGCGGCCCCGTGGCCGACCAGCAGGGTGACGGTCCGGGCGGCGTTGATGGCTGCCGCCGCCTCATGGAGCGACTCCTGGCTGGGCGGCGCCGGAGGTGGCGGGGGCACGAAGCGTGGCGCCGCCGTGCCGTCTGGCAGCTCGAGGCCGCCGACGTCGCCGGGAATGGTCAGGACGGCCACGCCCTGCTCGGCGATC
>JAWWPK010000497.1:0-12142 GCA_033854925.1 Nocardioidaceae bacterium
GCAGGAAGTTGGGCGCGGTGACGCTGACCGCGGCGAGGTCCGGGTCCGCGAGCAGCTCGCGCCAGTCTGGCCAGATCGAGATGGGCTGCGTCGTCACCCCGTGCGCACGGGCGAACGTCTCCGCGGCAGTGGCGGACGAGTCGGCCACTGCGACGAGCTCGGGGCGCACGGCCAGGTCGGGCCAGTGCTGGGCCACCCGCTGGTAGGCACGCGCGTGCACGTGGCCCATCCAGCCGGCGCCGATGATGCCGACCTTGAGCGTCTCCATGGGCCCGTCAGCCGCCGGTCGAGCCGGACAGCTCGTGGGCGAGCGCCTCGAGCTCGGCACCGCCGGCCATGGCCTGGACCAGCTCCTCGCGGGTGACCGTCCTGCGCTCGAACTCGTTGGTCATCTGGCCGCGGTTGAGCAGGTAGAACCGGTCACCGACCATGTGCGCGTGGTGCGGGTTGTGGGTGATGAACACGACCGCGATGCCCCGCTCGCGAGCGTTGATGAAGTATTTCAGAACCACACCGGACTGCTTGACGCCCAGCGCGCTGGTCGGCTCGTCGAGGATCAGCACCTTGGCGCCGAAGTAGACCGCCCGGGCGATCGCGACGGCCTGCCGCTCGCCGCCCGACAACGTGCCGACCGGCTGCTCGAGGTCGCGGATGTCGATGCCCATCGCGAGCAGCTCCTCCCGGCAGACCCGCTTGGCCTTGGCGGCGTCGAGCACCTTGAACGGCCCGAACCCGAGCCGCGGTTCGTTGCCGAGGAAGAAGTTCCGCCACACCGACATCAGCGGCACCGTGGCCAGGTCCTGGAACACCGTGGCGATGCCGGCCCCGAGCGCATCGCGCGGCGTCGAGAACGTGGTCGGCTCCCCGGCGACGAGGAACTCGCCCTCCGAGGGCTGGTGCACGCCGCTGAGGATCTTGATCAGCGTGGACTTGCCGGCGCCGTTGTCGCCGAGCACGCAGGTGACGGTGCCCGGGTCGACGTGCAGCGAGATGTCGCGCAGGGCGAGCACGCTGCCGAAGCTCTTGGAGACGTTCTTGAGCTGCAGCGCCGGGGTCACGGACCCTGCTGCCGGGGGTGGCGTCAGCTCGGGCTCGGGAATCGGGTCGAACGTCGTCATTGCTTGGCTCCCGCCGCCCGCTTGCTGATGAACGTGTTGACGAGCACCGCGGCGAAGAGGATCACGCCGAGGAACAGCCATGACCAGTCGGTGTTCCACCCGGCGTAGGCGATGCCGATGAACGCCATGCCGATGATCGAGGCTCCGATGCTCGCCCCGATCGCCGAGCCGAAGCCGCCGGTCAGCAGGCAGCCGCCGACGACCGCCGCGATGATGAAGGTGAACTCCTGGCCGATGCCCTGACCGGCCTGCATAGAGTGCAGCCGGGTCAGCGCCATGATGCCGACCAGCGCGGAGGCCATCGAGGTCATGACGAACAGGGTGATCTTGGTCCGGCGCACGGGGACCCCGGTGTTGCGGGCCGCGTTCTGGTCGCCGCCCACGGCGTAGATCCAGTTGCCGAACCTGGTCCGGGTCAGCACCGTGGTCGCAATCACCGTGATGCCGATCCACCACACGACCGAGATGCGGTAGTCGTAGGGGCTCCACAGCGTCGACGAGAAGACCTTTGCGGCCGAGTCGAAGCCGTCGACCTGGTCGACACCGGCGACCCGGACCGTGTCGGTGAGCGCCTTGGTGACGCCCAGGTTGATGCCGCGCAGCGAGAAGAACATCGCCAGCGTCACGATGAACGACGGGAGCCCGGTGAGCATGACCAGCCAGCCGTTGATCAGACCGATGCAGGCCGCGAAGGCGAAGGTGATCAGGATCGCCGGCCACATCGGGACGCTGTACTCGGTCGTGAGCAGACCGCAGAGGAGGCCGGAGGTGCCGACCATGACGCCCGAGCTGAGGTCGAACTCGCCGGAGATCATGAGCAGGGCGACGGGGACGGCCACGATGCCGGTCGTCGAGGCGACGTCGGTCCAGCGCGCGGTCCCGGTGATGGTGGCGAAGATGCCGGTCGTGTCGACCCCGGCGAACATGATGTAGATGACGACGGCGCCCATGAACGCGCCGAGCTCGGGACGTCGGAGCAGCCGGGTGACGCGCGAGGTCTTGGCCAGCCGCTCGTCGGTCGGCGCCGCGATGGTTGCGGACACTGGTTCCTCCCTGGGGGTCTGCTGTGGTCCTGGGACGGGCGAGCGCTGCCCGCCCGTCCCAGGAGGTGGATCAGCGAGTGCCGGCTGCAGCCAGCTTCTGCACCTGCTCCGCGTTGTCCTTCGTGACGAAGCCGGGGCCGGTGTACATCGGCTGCCCGCCGCCGAGCACGTGGCCGTTGATCTTGTTCAGGTAGAGCAGCACGATCGGGAGGTAGCCCTGCGCGTACTGCTGCTGGTCGATGGCGAACGCCAGGTTGCCGTCGATGATCGCCTGGACGGCGTCACCGGACAGGTCGACGGTGCCGTTGATGATGTCGCGGCCGACCGCGTCGGACGCCGGCATCGACGAGCCGGTGGCGATGTCCGCGTTGAGCGAGAAGACAGCGTCGATGTCGGGGTCGGACTCGAGCTTGGCCTGGATCTCGGCCTCACTCTTGGTGAGGTCGGCCAGTCCGGCGGAGAGCTGCAGGTCCTCGACGTTGCCGAAGGTGTCCTTGGCGCCGTCGCAACGCTGCTGCAGACCGATGTTGCTGGCCTCCTGGAGCGGGCAGAGGATCTTGGTCGCGCCCAGCTCCTTGAACTTGAGCCCGGCCTGCTGGCCCGCGATGAACTCGTCCTGGCCGACGTGGGTGAAGGCGTGCAGCTTCTGGAAGTCCGCGCTGCCGGAGTTCATGGTGACCAGCGGGATCCCCGCGTTGTTGGCCTTGTCCATGGCGCCCTGGATGGCGTCCGGGTTGGGGGCCGAGACGGCGATGCCGTCGCAGCCGGCGCTCACGCCGGCCTCGATCAGCTGGGCCTGGGCCTCCGCGTCGTTGTTCGACTCCTGGTAGTCCAGGGTGACCCCGAGGTCCTTGGCAGCCTGCTCGGCGCCCTTCTTGGCCACCGACCAGAACCCGCCACCGTCACCGTGGGTGTACATGCAGATCTTGATGTCGGAGTTGCTGCCGCTGGCACTGCTGCTGTTGCTCTTGTCGTTGTTCTGCCCGCTACCGCAGGCCGACAGGACCAGGGCGGCCGCCACAACGACGGCCAGACCCAGCTTCGGAGCCTTCATGCTTCCTCCTTGGTCGCGGGACCGGCCCGCTCCACGCTTGTTTGCGCATTAGCGCGCGCTACTTGTTAGCGCGCGCTAATCGGGTACTGTGGTGCCAGTCACACCGGTGGGGCAAGGTGTCGTTACCAAACCGTTACATAAAGTTCTGACATTTCCCGAAAGACGGGGTACCGGAGTGGGTCCGACGCAGGAGGACGTCGCCAAGAAGGCCCGGGTCTCCCGTGCTCTGGTCTCGCTGGTGATGCGGGGCGAGCCCAACGTCTCCGAGACCCGCCGCCGACGCGTGCTGCGCGCGGCCGAGGAGCTCGGCTACCGCCCCAACGCCTACGCGCGGTCGCTCGCCAGCAAGCGGCTGCACACCATCGGGGTGCTGATCAACGACGTCACCAACCCCTACTTCGGCGGGGTCTACTCCTCACTGGCGGCCGCGGCCGAGAAGGCCGGCTTCGACCTCCTGGTGGCGCCGGGCACCCGCTCGGCCACCAAGGAGTCCGCACTCGTCCGCACCCTCCTGGAGCACCGCGTCGCCGGCCTCGCGCTGCTCAGCCCGATGATGCCGACCAAGGAGCTGCGCAGCCTCACCGCGTCCTGGCCGACGGTCCTCATCGGTCGCGACGCATCGCTCGACGGCGTGGACGTGGTCACCACCGACGAGCACCAGGCCGTCCGCCTGGTGCTGGACCACCTCACCGGGCTCGGCCACCGTGACATCGTCCAGATCACGGGCGGGTCGAACCGCTCGGCCAGGGACCGCGCCAAGGCCTACCGCCAGGTGATGCGCGAGCTCGGGCTCGAGCCACGCGAGGTCGCGGGCGCGTTCTCGCACGAGGCCGGCCAGGAAGCCGCCCGCGAGATCGTCGAGCTGTCCCCGCTCCCCACCGCCGTGATCGCCGCGAACGACCTGATCGCGGTCGGCGCCATGGGGGTGTTCGAGGCCCATGGCCTGCGCGTGCCGGACGACATCAGCGTGGTCGGCTACGACGACTCGCAGATCGCCCGCCTCGACCTGGTGCAGCTCACCAGCATCTGCCAGGGCGTCGACCTCTTCGGCTCCGCGGCGATCGAGCTCCTGGTCCACCGCATCGACGACCCGGACGCGCCGCGGGTGGTCGAGCGGATCGAGACGACGCTGGTCGAGCGGCGGACCACGTGCCCGCCCGGTCAGGTGCGCCGGCGCGCGGTGTAGTCCGCCAGCGCGGCGCTCAGCGCCGCCGGCTCCCACCGCTCGTCAAGGGCACGGTGCACGAGCTGTGCCTGGGACAGCGGGGTCAACCCGTGCACCGGCTGGTCGAGGTCGAGGTTGGTCGGGAACGGGTAGCCCTCGGCGGACGCGGCCACCGCGGCCGCCTTCCCGGCCGCATCGAGCCCGCTCTGCCGCAGCGCTGGGTAGATCGCGTCCACCACCCGGGCCCGGTCCACCTGCTCCATCGCCCGGCCGAACGCCGAGGAGACCTGGAGCAGGTTCGCCATCCGCTGGATGTCGGCCGAGACGTTCGAGCCGGCGCCGTGGAACAGGGCCGGGTTGAAGAACCCGGCGTCACCCTTGCGCAGCGGCAGCTGGACGTGGTGCTCGGCGAAGTAGGCCTTGAAGTCGTCACGCCGCCAGGCGAGGTAGCCGGGCAGGTACTGGTGCGAGTAGGGCAGGTAGAGCGTCGGCCCGCTCTCCAGCGGCATGTCGCTGTGCGCGACCGCGCCCTGGAGGGTCAGCACCGGCGACAGCGCGTGCACGTGGGTCGGGTACTGCGCGATCACCTCGTCGGTGAGGAAGCCGAGGTGGTAGTCGCGGTGCGGCTCCTGGGCCTTGCCGCCGGGCCGGACCACGTTGACCTGCGAGGTCAGCTGGTACGCCGGACCGAGCCACGCCGACGACGCCAGCGCGATCACGTCGTTGGCGTAGTAGTCGACGAACGCCTCGGGCTCCCGGACCGCGAGCTTCTCCAACGCGTTCCAGACCCGGCTGTTGGCGCCGGGAGCAGCGAAGTGGTCGCCGGCCACGCCGCCCGCGGCCGCCTCGTCGGCGATGATCTCGTCGAAGACCTCGGTGACCCGGTCGACCACGGCGTGGTCCGGGAACGCGCCCTCGAACACGACCACTCCTGGGCCGTCGGTGAGCGCGCGCACCAGCTCGGCGCAGACGTCGTCCCGGCCGGTGTCGGCGGTGATCGCCTTGCGGAGCAGATCGGCGTCGTACACCAGGACGTTGCTCTCGACCCGGTCGGCGTGAGGGTACGCCGCAAGGTCGGTGGTCTGCTCGACGACGGCCTCGAAGTCCTCGATGCGAATCTCCATCATGGCGAGGACGCTAGCCCTGCGTCGACGAGCCGGGCCGGCGGAAGTGCCTCAAGAACGCCTCAGGACGGACCGTTCTCCAGCAGTGCCTTGAAGCCGTCCTCGTCGAGGATCGGCACCTTGAGCTGCTCGGCCTTGTCCGCCTTCGTGCCGGCGTTCTCACCGACGACGACGTAGTCGGTGCTCTTGGAGACCGAGCCTGCCGCCTTGCCGCCGCGGGACAGGATCGCCTCCTTGGCGGAGTCGCGGGAGAAGTCGACCAGGGAGCCGGTGACCACGACGGTCAGCCCCTCGAGGGTCCGTGCCACCGACTCGTCGCGCTCGTCCTCCATCGAGACGGCGTCGCGCTCCCACTTGTCGACGATCTCGACGTGCCACGGCTCCTTGAACCACTCGATCACCGCCTCGGCGATGGTCGGGCCGACGCCCTCGGCCGCCGCGAGCTTCTCCTCCGAGGCCGTGCGGATCGCCGCCATCGAGCCGAACTCCTGGGCCAGTGCCCGGGCCGCGGTGGGGCCGACGTGGCGGATCGAGAGGGCGACGAGCACCCGCCACAGCGGGACCGACTTGGCCCTGCCGAGGTTGGCGAGGAGCCGCTCACCGTTCGCGGACAGCTGCGGACCGTCCTCGCCCTTCTTGGGGGCGCGGGTGAACAGCGGTGCCGTGAGGAGCTTGGCCTCGTCGAGGTCGAACAGGTCGCCCTCGTTGTCGATCGCCTTCGCGTCGAGCAGTGCCACCGCGGCTTCGTAGCCGAGCCCCTCGATGTCGAAGGCACCGCGGCCGGCGACGTGGAAGACCCGCTCGCGGACCTGGGCCGGACAGAACTGGTGGTTGGGGCACCGGAGGTCCTTGTCGCCCTCCTTCTGCTGCGCCAGCGGCGTCTTGCAGGCAGGGCACGTGGTCGGCATCTTCCAGGCGCGCAGCCCCTTGGGCCGCAGCGCCAGCACCGGTCCGAGGATCTCCGGGATCACGTCGCCGGCCTTGCGCAGGATCACCGTGTCACCCGGCCGGACGTCCTTGCGCTTGACCTCGTGGGCGTTGTGGAGCGTGGCGTTCTCGACCGTCGAGCCCGCGACCAGGGTCGGCTCCATCACGCCGAAGGGCGTCACCCGGCCGGTCCGGCCGACGTTGACCCGGATGTCGAGGAGCTTGGCGTTGACCTCCTCGGGCGGGTACTTGAACGCGATCGCCCACCGCGGCGCCCGGCTGGTCGAGCCGAGCCGCCGCTGCAGCGCGACGTCGTCGACCTTGATCACGACGCCGTCGATCTCGTAGGGGACGATCGTGTGGCGGTGCTCGCCGGCGTTCTCGACGTACGCCTCGACTGCCTTCAGGGTCGACAGCACCTTGACCTGCTCGGAGGTCGACAGTCCCCACGCAGCGAGCGCGTCGTAGGCGTGCGACTGGGCCTTCGGCTCGAAGCCCTTGCGGGCACCGATTCCGTGGCAGACCATGCCGAGCGCTCGGCTGGCGGTGACCCGCGGGTCCTTCTGGCGCAGGGACCCGGCCGCGGCGTTGCGCGGGTTGGCGAAGACCGGCTTGCCGGCCTCGGTCATCGACTCGTTGAGCCGCTCGAAGGCGTCCTTGGGCAGGTAGACCTCGCCGCGCACCTCGAGCAGCTCCGGCACCGGAAACTCGTCGGTGCCGGTCAGCCGGTGCGGGACCGCGTCGATCGTCTTGACGTTGGGGGTGACGTCCTCGCCGGTGCGGCCGTCGCCGCGGGTGAGCGCGCGGATCAGTCGGCCGCCCTCGTAGAGCAGGTTGATCGCGAGCCCGTCGACCTTGAGCTCGCACAGCATCTCCGGGTCGGACACCCCGTCTCGGGCCAGCCGAGCGTGCCAGGACTCGAGCTCGTCGTAGGAGAAGGCGTTGTCGAGGCTCTCCATCCGCTGCAGGTGGGCGATCGCGGTGAACTCGGTCGAGAACGTCCCGCCGACCTTCTGGGTCGGTGAGTCGGGCGTCTGCAGCTCGGGGAACTCCTCCTCGAGCACCTGCAGCCGTCGCATCCGCCGGTCGTAGTCGCCGTCGTCGAGGGTGGGGTCGTCGAGGACGAAGTAGCGCCACCGCGCGTCCTCGATCTCCTCCGAGAGCAACTGGTGTTCCTCGCGGGCCGCGGGAGTGGCGGCGGACGGGGCCTGTGGCATGGGCACATACTGCCAACCCGCGCCGACACGGCCAGGGCGCCCCAATGGTCCAGACCGGTCCGGGAAATTCGATTTGGCCGGAACACCTCGCCGTGGCACGCTGTTCCCGATGAAACGGAACCGTTTCGTTTCATGCACGTAAACGAGGAGCAGCGCGCAGATGTCACCGCAGGCCGAGACCGCCCACCCCCGTCCGCGGGTCGAGGGCGTCCGCGAGGCGGAGATCCTCGAGGCGGCGCTCGAGGTGCTCGCCGAGGTCGGCTACGACCGCTTCACCATGGACGCGGTGGCCCTGCGCGCCAAGGCGTCCAAGGCGACCCTCTACCGCCGCTGGAACGGCAAGGTCCAGCTCGTCATCGACGCGCTGCACCACGACCACCAGCAGCACCACTACACCGAGCAGGGCCCGATCGACACCGGCACGCTGCGCGGCGACCTCATCACCGCCTTCTGTGGTCACGGCGGCCTCACCGACAAGCCCGAGGTCGACACCTTCGGCGCCATCCTCACCGCGATCGCCCGTGACGCCGACTTCGCCGAGGCGTTCCGCACCCAGGTGCTCGCCCCCAAGCTGGCCGGTTCCAAGGCGATGTTCGAACGCGCCAAGGAGCGTGGCGAGATCCGCGCGGACGTCGACATCGAGCTGCTCGCCCCGGCCCTTGCCGGGATCGTGCTGCACCGCTTCTTCCTCGTCGGCGAGCCCCCCACCAAGGAGCTCGTCACCCAGGTGATCGACCAGATCATCCTCCCGGCCGCAGGTGCGGTCGGGTGACGGACCACACCTCTCACCCACCCCTAGAGCAGAGAGACAACTGATGACTGACACCCAACCCGACCTCGCCGTCGAGGAGGTCGCCGAGACCAAGGGCGACAGGCGCCTTGTGTGGGCGCTCGTCCTCATCTCGGTGGCGCAGCTGATGGTGGTGCTGGACGGCACCATCGTGAACATCGCACTCCCCTACATCCAGAGCGACCTCGACATTGCGACCGCCAACCTGCGCTGGGTCGTCACCGGCTACGCGCTGGCCTTCGGCAGCCTGCTGCTGCTCGGCGGGCGGCTCGGCGACCTCTACGGCCGCCGCAAGGTCTTCATGATCGGCCTCGTCGTCTTCGGCGTCGCCTCGCTGCTCGGTGGCCTGGCCACCAACGAGGGGCTGCTGCTGGCCGCCCGTGGCCTTCAGGGCCTCGGCGCTGCCCTGGCCTCCCCGGCGGCGCTGGCTCTGATCGCCACGACCTTCCCCGCGGGGCCGGCCCGCAACCGCGCCTTCGCGGTGTACGCCGCGATGTCCGGCGTGGGCGCCGCTGTCGGGCTGCTCCTCGGCGGCTGGCTGACCGGGACAGACCTGAGCGTGTTCGGCACCCACATCGACGGCTGGCGCCTCACCCTCCTGATCAACACCCCGATCGGCATCGCGACCGCGTTCCTGGCGCCGCGCTTCCTCGCCGAGTCCGAGTCCCACCCGGGCGAGCTCGACCTGCCCGGCGCCGTGGCCGGCACCGCCGGCCTGCTCGGCATCGTCTACGGCATCAGCCGGGCCGGCACGAACGGCTGGGGCGACACCTGGACGCTGGCCAGCCTGGCCGCCGGCCTCGTGATGCTGGGCGCCTTCGTGGTCATCGAGAGCCGTGTCGAGCATCCGCTGCTGCCGGTCCGGGTGTTCACCAACCGCACCCGCGGCGCGAGCTTCGTGGCGATGTTCTTCGCTCCTGCAGCGATGTTCGCGATGTTCTTCTACCTGAGCCAGTACATCCAGACGGTGATGGGCTACTCCCCGCTGCGGGCCGGCGTCGCATTCCTGCCGTTCTGCGTCGGTCTGGTCGCCGCGGCCGGGATCTCCTCCAACCTGATCAACCGGATCGACCCTCGCATCCTGGCCGGGATCGGGACCCTCATGGCCGCCACGGCGCTGTTCGGCTTCTCCCGGATTCCCTACGACACCTCGCTCCCGGTGAGCGACGTGCAGGGCAACTACGTCAGCGACCTGCTGCCGTTCATCCTGATGATGTCGTTCGGAATGGGCCTCACCTTCGTGCCGCTCACCCTGACCGCCGTGCACCACCTGCGTGCCGAGGACTCGGGGATCGGCTCCGGCGTGCTGAACACCATGCAGCAGGTCGGCGGTGCGCTCGGCCTGTCACTGCTGGCGACGCTTGCCACCCAGACCATCACCGACCGCGGGGGCAAGCTCGGCCCGGCGATGTCCGACCCGATCGCCCAGCACCAGGTGTTCACCGAGGGCGCGACGCACGCGTTCCTGCTCGGCGCGGGCCTGATGGTGCTGGCCTCGGCCGTCACCTGGGTCTTCCTCAACGTGAAGCACGAGGAGCTGGCCACCGACGGTCCGGAGGTCGTGCCGGCCGGGGTCTGACCACCACGCCAGACGATTCGTCTGTGGTCCAGTCGCGGGAAACCGCGGCTAGACCGCAGACGAATCGGCATTTCGGACCGCGACGCTGCCGCCGGCCACCGCCACCGCCAAGGTCACCAGGGCGCCGAGCAGCAGCGCCGAGCCCTCGCCGGGCTCGAAGAGGTCCAGCTGGCTCCCGATGGTGGCCGCAGCGACCGGTACGCCGAGCTGCGCTGCCGCCAGCATCGCGAGCGGCAGTGGTTGGCCGAGGAACCGCGCGACCAGGTGCGCGAGCACCGCGCCGGCGCCGAGGCAGGCGCCCAGCCCGAGCATCGCGGGGTTGCCGGCCAACGCCCTGATGCCTAGCGAGGCGCCGAGCCAGACGAAGAACACCGGGCCGAAGAACCCCTCGGTGATCGCGAACAGCTGCTTGGCCACCCGCCGGGGCTGGCCCACCGCCGAGACCGCGAGCCCGAGCGCGAAGCCGGCCAGCATGATCGAGACGTGCAGGGTCACCGCGAGCGCGGCGATCGCGAACAGCACCGTGAGGCTGACCCGCAGCTCGACCGCGAACGACCGCTCCTCCGAGACGTCATGCACCCGGGCCCGCCAGCCCGAGCGCTCGACCCACTCGAAGGCGAGGTACGCCGCGAGTCCGCACCCGACCACCGCCAGCGCTCCGAGACCCGCGCGCAGCGCGTGGCTCGGGTCGATCGCCAGCGGGAGCAGCACGATGCAGGCGGCGTCGGCGATCGCGACCTGCGGCAGCAGCCGCAGCACGTCGTCGCCGCCCAGCCCCACCGAGTCCTTGAGCGGCAGGATCACCGCGGCCGAGGAGGAGGCCATCAGGACGGCGTACAGCAGCGCGTGCGAGGTGCCGACCAACGCCGCGACGGCGTACCCGAGCCCGACCGCGACGGCCCCGACCGCCACGGCGCGCAGCACACCGGTGCGCAGCGCGGGCCGCAGCCGTCGGTCGCGGACGGGAACGTGGGTGCCGGCCACGAACATGACCAGCGCGAACCCGATGTCGGCCACGAAGGTGAAGGTCTCGTCGCCGGCGTCCAGATAGCCGAGCCCGGTCCGGCCGAGCAGCACGCCGGCCACCAGCTCGCCGAGCATGACGGGAAGGTGCCACTGCCGCGGGAGCGCCAGGAGCGGCCCGACCAGGCCGACCAGGCACAGCACCGCGAGCGCCGTGAAGCTCACGGCTGGTCAATCTAGAGGTCGCTAGAGGTTCGCGGCGGCTTTCCGGACCAGCTCGAGTGCGGTCCGGGTCCAGGTCGGCGAGGCGCCGGCCAGCCCGCACGCAGGGGTGAGCACCAGCCGGTCGCCGACCTGGTCCGGGTCGAGGCCCAGCATCTCGATCCAGCGGAGCACGCCCTCGGTGACCTCGACCTCGGTGGGGGCGGTGGCCGGGTCCGCCGAGGGTACGACGCCTAGCGCGACCGTCTGACCGGCCTCCAGCGCCGCCGCGAGCTCGTCGTGGTCTCGGGCCGACAGCTGCGTCTGGTCGACGGAGAGCCCCTCGGCGCCGGCGCCCCGCAGCAGGTCCAGCGGCGTGCCGGCTGCGCACGAGTGCACCCACGGCTCGGCCCCGGCGTCGCTGATCGCCTCGAGCACCCAGCCGAGTGCCTGCGAGGCCTCTGGCAGGTGCACGGTGCGGTGCCGACCGAAGCCGGACGCGGTCGGCACACCTGCCGTCAACACCGCAGTGAGCGCGGGCTCGTCGACCTGGACGACGATCCGCGCCGCACCAGCCAGCCGGCGGCGTACGTCGGCGACGTGCGTCCTCAGTCCCTCGGCCAGGGCCTGCGCGAGCTCGCGCCGGGCGCCGAAGTCCGCGAGCACCTTGTCTCCGCGTGGCCGCTCGACGGTCGCGGCCAGCGTCCACGGTCCGGCGACCTGCACCTTGAACGTGCCGGCGTACCCCTGCGCCTGCTCCTCCAGCCCGTCGAGGTCCTGGGCGAGCAGGCTGCGGGCCCGGCGGTGGTCGACGCCGGGTGCGTCGGTGAGCCGCCAGCCTGCCGGCTGGAGGTCGGCGCCCAGGTCGGCCATCACGGCGAGCGCGCGGCCGGTGATGCTGGCCGCCGGGCCGCGGCCGGGCACCTCGGGCAGGTACGACAGGTCGGGCAGCTCGCCGAGG
>JAWWPK010000498.1:0-5197 GCA_033854925.1 Nocardioidaceae bacterium
GTTCGGCGTGGGTGAAGGTCAAGCCCGTCCACACCCTCGACCTGGTCGTGCTCGCCGTCGAGTGGGGCTCCGGGCGCCGCCGTGGCCGGCTCTCCAACATCCACCTCGGTGCCCGCGACGACTCGGCAGACGGTGGCTTCGTGATGCTCGGCAAGACCTTCAAGGGCATGACCGACGAGATGCTCGCCTGGCAGACGGAGCGGTTCACCGAGCTCGCCCTCGACCCGGCCTCCGTACATGACCATCACGTCGTCCAGCTCCGGCCGGAACAGGTCGTCGAGATCGCCCTCGACGGTCTCCAGCGGTCCACCCGCTACCCCGGCGGTCTGGCTCTGCGCTTCGCCCGCGTGGTCCGCTACCGCGACGACAAGACAGCCGACCAGGCCGACACGATCGAGACGGTCAGGGCACTGATGCCGCCAGCCTCCGGGTGACGCCGTCGATCGTTCCGCGGATCCCGGCCACGCTGCGCGACCAGATCCGGACCGACGTGCGACACGGCGGTACGCCGCGGCAGCCGGTCCCCGTCGCCGAAGCGGACGTGACGAGCGGCGCCGACCTGCTCTAGGACACCCGTCACAGTCGTGCAACTCGGAGTTGCACGCGCATTACCATCCCGTGCATGGCCACTCGTGCACCCCGGGGCGACGGTCGCCGTTCCGCGGCCGCGGCCCGCCGCCGGGTCCGCGAGAAGGAGATCATCGCGGCCACCCGGGCGCTCTTCGACGAGAAGGGCGTTCGCGAGGCGCAGATCGAGGACATCGCCCAGGCAGTCGGGATCAACCGGGCCATCGTCTACCGGCACTTCTCCGGCAAGGAGGAGCTCTTCGCGCTCACCCTGGTCAGCTATCTCGACGAGCTCCACGAGGCGCTCGGGTCGGCCGACGCGGCTGACGCCGATCCGTCGAAGCGGCTGGCCGGACTCGTCGGCGCCTTCGTGGACTACGGCCTGGCGCACCCGGCGTTCATCGACTGCGCCCAGGCGCTGATGCGCCGCAGCGGCCCGGAGCTGCTCGACGAGATCTCCGAGAGCGCCCTGTTCCGTCTGGGGCGCGGGATCTCCGGCTGCCTGGCCATCCTCAAGGACGCCCTGCAGGCCGGGGTCGACGCCGGCGAGTTCCACGTCGACGACCCGAGCCTGCTCGCCAACACCCTCTACGCCAGTGGCCTCGGCGCCCTCCACCTCGCGCGGGTGGGGATCCTGGTCACCGAGTCAGCGCCCGGAATCCCGACCGTCGGCGAGATCTCCCCCGACCAGGTCCGCGCCTACCTCGTCGACTCCGCCCTGGCGCTCGTCACCCGCTGAACCGGCCCGAAGTGGCCCGGAGAGCTTGACACCCATTCGAACATATGTTCTAATTGGTGCAGATGCAGTGGTCCTCCGAAGATCCGGAGCTTGTCAACTGATGACGCGCTGGCATCGATGCAGGTGAGTCCCGGTGGGTGGGTCCTCGGGCGCCCGTCGATCCTGGAGTGCGTTCGTGGTCTCGCTCAGCAACACCGCCCCCGCCGCGGTGCTCAGAGCTGCGCGTGAGCAGGTTGCTTACCTCGACCAGCGGATCTGGGCTGCTGTCTCCGACGACGAGCTGGTCGATGGGGTGGCGGCCCTTGAAGTGCTCAAGTCGCACCTGGCCGCGGTCCAGGCCGAGTTGCTCTCCGAGGTCGACGTGCGAGACCTGGCGAAGAAGCAGCTGCACTGGGGTTCGACGGCTGACTGGTACACCCACCAGGCCGGCCTGACCCGTCGCGAGGGCCGCCGTGCGGTCCTGCACGCCAGCCGGCTCGTGTCCGAGCGGCGTGACACGCTGGCGGCGCTGCAGTGCGGGGACACGTCAGCGACCCAGGCGGGGATCATCTGCGATGCGATCGAGGCGTTGCCCGGCGACCCTGCCCTCCGGGCCCGGGCCGAGACCGTGATGCTTGAGAATTCTCGCCGGCTCAACGCGACCGAGCTGGCCCGCACCGGGCGGCACCTGGTCCACGTGATCGACCCCGACCGCGAGGAGCGGCGCTTGGAGGCCGCGTTGGCTCGTGACGAGCGGGCTGTGCACCTGGGTCGCTACCTCGCTGTGACCGAGGATGGCGCCGGAGGGGTCCGGATCAAGGGCCGCGGCACGGTCGAGGACGGCGCACTGCTCAGGGCCGCCCTGCTGCCCCTCACCCAGCCGTCACCGGCCATCAACCCTGACGACCCGACCTGCGAAGCCGAGGTCGACCCGCGTGACCACGGCGCCCGGATGTGGGACGCGATGGTCGAGATCGCCCAGCACGCCCTGGACACCGACCGGGCACCCGCCGCGCACGGCGCCAACGCGCGGCTCACCGTCCTCATCGACCACCAGACCCTGGTCACCCAGCTGGGCGAGTCGATCACCGACGACGGGCTCACCCTCTCCGCCATGGCCGTACGCCGCCTGGCCTGCGACGCCGACATCATCCCCGCGACCCTCGGCACCCACGGCGAAGTCCTCGACCTCGGCCAGACCCGGCGCCTGGTCTCCGCCGCCCAATGGCGCGCCCTGGTTGCCCGCGACCGACACTGCGCCTTCCCCGGTTGCACCCGCCCACCCGTCATGGGCCACGCTCACCACATCTTGCACTGGGCCGACGGCGGCCCCACCAACCTCGACAACCTCGTCCTGCTCTGCAGCGCCCACCACAGAGTCATCCACGACACCCCCTGGCAAGTCCGCCTCAACCCCACCGACCGACTACCCGAGTTCCTCCCACCCGCCCGCGGCGGCCTCCCACCACCCAAGGACTGGATCCGCCACCGACCACGACGCGAGTGACCCGGATGAGGCCGATGATGCCGGGTTCGACTGTCGGTGCTCGCCTCTAGCGTGACCACGTGGAGACCAGTGGACCGACCGCCGTGGACCGGATGCGTGCGCTGCTCCAAGCCGCCGCGGCCGAGCTCGAGGCGCGCCGGGAGGACGTGCTGAGCAGCACCCTGATCTGGCCGGTCGAGGGCCTCGACGCAGACGACTGCGCGGCGTTCCTGCTCGCCATCGACGAGGCGCTGGCGGACCTCGACGCAGCCGGCTACGTCAGCGTGCCCGACGAGGGCCGTTTCCCGCTCCTGGCCAGGTCCGGCATCGGGGTCGGCGTCGACGTGGCCCGCGTCGCACAGGTCGGTCGACTCGCAGGCTGATCAGGCGCGCTCGAGGATGGCGGTGACGCCCTGGCCTCCGGCGGCGCAGATCGAGATCACGCCGCGGCCAGTGCCACCCTCGGAAGTCACCAGCAGCTTGGCCAGCACCGGCACGATCCGGCCGCCGGTGGCGGCGAACGGGTGGCCGGCGGCGAGCGAGGAGCCGGTGACGTTCAGCTTCGACCGGTCGATCGAGCCCAGCGGGGCGTCGAGACCGAGCCGCTCCTTGCAGAAGACCGGGTCCTCCCAGGCCTTGAGCGTGGACAGCACCTGCGACGCGAACGCCTCGTGGATCTCGTAGTAGTCGAAGTCCTGCAGCGACAGCCCCTCGCGGTCGAGCATCCGGGCCATGGCGTACGCCGGGGCCATCAGCAGCCCCTCGCCGCCGTGCACGTAGTCGACGGCTGCGGTCTCGTACGCCGTGAGGTAGGCCAGCGGCTTCAGGTCGTGGGCGGCAGCCCACTCCTCGGAGGCCAGCAGCACCGTTGACGCGCCGTCGGTCAGTGGGGTCGAGTTGCCGGCCGTCATGGTGGCCGACTCGCCCTTGCCGAACACCGGCTTGAGCTTGGCCAGCTTCTCGACGGTGGAGTCGGCGCGGAGGTTGTTGTCCTTCTCCAGCCCGCGGAACGGCGTGACCAGGTCGTCCTCGAAGCCGGCGTCGTACGCCGCGGCGAGGTGCTGGTGCGAGGCGGCGGCCAGCTCGTCCTGCTCCTCGCGGCCGATCTGCCACTCGAGCGCGGTCAGGGCGGCGTGCTCACCCATCGACAGGCCGGTCCGCGGCTCGCCGTTCTGCGGGATCGACAGCCCGATGTCGCCGGGCCGGATCGCGGCGAGGGCGGCGAGGCGGCCGCGGGTGTCCCTGGCGGAGTTGACCTTGAGCAGCTTCTTGCGGAGCTTCTCGCTGATCGCGACCGGTGCATCCGAGGTGGTGTCCGAGCCGCCGGCGACGCCGGCCTCGATCTGGTCGAGCGCGATCTTGTTGGCGACCTGGATGGTGGCCTGGAGGCCGGTGCCGCAGGCCTGCTGGATGTCGGTCGCGGGGGTCTCGGGCGACAGCTTCGAGCCGAGCACCGACTCGCGGGCGAGGTTGAAGTCGCGGGAGTGCTTGAGCACCGCACCGGCGACCACCTCACCGAGCCGCTCACCCTCGAGCCCGAAGCGTGCGACGAGGCCGTCGATGGCCGCCGTCAGCATGTCCTGGTTGGACGCGGTCGAGTAGGCGGTGTTGGACCGGGCGAACGGGATCCGGTTGCCACCGAGGACCGCGACGCGTCTGGCCTTCCCGCCGTTGAGCTCGTGAGTCATGAAACAAGTTTCCCGCGGGTAACTTCGATTGCAAAGCCAGTGAGTCAGGGATCACGAAAAGTGGACTCCCAGTTACACAGAGAGTTACATGGAAACCATGAGCGACCGCTACCAGGGCTTCACGTCCACCCCCGTCGGCAAGCTGCTGGTCAAGAACCTCGGCCTGCCCAACCCGACCAAGCTCGAGCGCTACACCGCGGGCGCCCCGCTGGTCGAGGGCACCGTCGTCACCGGCGGCACCGGCCGGCTGGCCGAGTCCCTGCCTGGGCTTCTCGACGTGCTGGGCATCGCATCGACGACGCAGTTCGAGGGCGGGCAGACCTACAAGGGGCTGGTCTTCGACGCGACCGGCATCAAGGACTCCTCCGGGTTGCACGCGCTCCGCGACTTCTTCAGCCCCAAGCTCCGCAGCCTCGCCAGCTGCCCCCGCGTCGTCGTCCTCGGTACGCCGCCCGAGCAGGTCAAGGGCGCCGAGCGCGTGGCCCAGCGCGCACTCGAGGGGTTCACCCGCAGCCTCGGCAAGGAGATCGGCAGGGGCGGCACCGTCCAGCTGGTCTACGTCGCCGAGGGTGCCGAGGGCGCCGCGACCTCGACGCTGGCGTTCCTCCTCTCCCCCAAGTCGGCCTACGTCTCGGGCCAGGTCGCCCGGCTGGGCCTGACCGGCACCAAGAAGGCGGTCAAGGTCACCGATCAGACCAAGCCGCTGGCCGGCAAGGTCGCCATCGTCACCGGCGGCAC
>JAWWPK010000499.1:0-2948 GCA_033854925.1 Nocardioidaceae bacterium
CACCGACGCTGGAGTTCGACGGCTCCTTGCAGTAGGCGTCGTAGCGGATCGGCGGGTAGGCGAGCTCCCCCGGCAGCCGCCGCTTCGCCGGATCGAGGTAGCCCTTCGTGCACGGCTGCGAGTCCTCGCTCGGCGGGAGCGGCACCCCGAAGCGGGTCGTGCCGTCGCCCGGGAACAGACCGAACGACGTCGCCACGATGTACGGGTAGACGATCAGTACCTGGCGGATGGCCGGGATGCGGACCGCCGCGACCTGGCCCACCGACACCAGGTTGCCCAAGGTGATCGGGAGCGTCGTGTCGACGCTCTTGTCGAGTGCCGTCACCTCGGCTGCGGCACCGATGCCGCTTGTGAGCACCTTGCGCAGGTCCGCGTCACTCGTCTTCAGCGCAGCCGAGAACGACGCCAGGTGCTTGGAGAGGTCGACGATGTCGTTGCTCAGCGCGTTCTGCGTGTCGAGGACTGTGCGGCCGCTCTCGATCAGGCCGACGGTGTCGGGCGCGTCAGCCTTGGCGGCCGCGGCGAGTCCGGATGTCGACTCGAGCAGGCGGCGCAGCTGCGGTCCGGTCTCGGCAAAACCGGTGCCCAGCTCGTCGACCAGGGTGCGCAGGTCCTCCTTCGGCACCGACCGCACCAGAGTGTCGAGGTTGACCAGCAGGGTCTCGGTGGAGACCGGCAGCGACGTGTGGTCCTGCGGGATGACGCTGCCCTGCCCGAGGTACGGGCCGGCGCTCGTGGCCGGCTGCAGGTCGACGAACTGCTCCCCCAGGGCCGACCCGTTGCCGATGACGGCCCGCACGTCCTTCGGGATGCGAGGGCTGCTGTTGATGTCCAGCGCCACCCGGATGCCGTCGTCGCGCAGCGAGATCTGGCCGACCCGGCCGATCTCCACCCCCCGGTAGGTGACGCTCGCGGTGGTGAAGATGCCGCCGGAGTCGGCGAGGTCGACGTACGCCGTGTAGCTCTGCCCCAGCAGCGCGCGGCCCGCGCCGATGTAGTGCACGAGGACGTAGCTGACGCCCAGGACCGTGACCACGACGAACACCGCGAGCTTCGCCAGGACCGTGCGGCCGGTCATCGCAGGATTCCAAGCAGCATGTCGTCAAGGCTGGTGCCGCTCATCCAGCGCGCGGCGGTCAGGCGACTTGGGAGAGCGGGCAGCGACGGCACCACGACGGGCGGAGGCACGAGTCCCGGGGCCGCTGACGGAGTCGGCAGGGGCAGCGGCGGCACCGGCTGCGGTGACCCGAAGGTGCCCTGGAGCGACGCAGCGGACGTGTCGACGGTGATCGAGATGTTGCCGTAGTCGCCGAAGTACGCCTTCTCGACTCCGTCCGCCGTCGGGTAGGTGATGATCGCCTCGAGCGACTGCGGGATGACGCTGCCGACCTCCCCGAGCTTGGTGAGCGTCGGCCTGAGTGCCCGCAGGTTGGCGAGCAGGTCGTCGCGCGAGCCGTTGACGACGCGGACCGCGACGGTCCCGAGCCGCTGCAGCGACACCAGCAGCGCCGTCAGCCGCTTGCGGTCGTCGGCCAGGATCGCGAGCGCCTGCGGCATCCGGTCGACGGCGTTCGTCAGGGCCGTCTCCTGCGAGCGCACCGTGCCCGTGAGCCGGTCGACGCGGTCGATCGCCTGCACGATCTGCGCCTTCTGCACGTCGAGGCCGGCGGCGAAGGTGTTGAGCTGAAGGAGCAGGTCACGCGCTGTCCCCTCGCGCCCGTCGAGCGCGGTGTTCAGCTCCGCTGCGATCGTGTGCAGCTGGCCGAGGCCCCCGCCGCTCAGCAGCAGCGACAGCGCGCCGAGGACCTCCTCGACGGTCGCATCGGTATCGGTGCGCGCCAGCGGGATGACGTCACCACCGCGTAGCCGGCCGGCCGGCGCCTCGGCGGTCGGCGCGTGGATCTCGACGAACTTCTCCCCGAGCAGGCTGGTCTGGGAGACCCGGGCGATGCTGTTGGCCGGCAGCCTCACGCGGTCCTGCAGCTGGCAGACGACCAGCGCATGCCGGCCCTGCAGCGCCACCTTGCGGACGTGACCGACGGTGGCGTCGTTGACCTTCACCGCGGAGTACGGCACCAGGTCGAGGGCGTCGGCCAGCTGCACGCTGACGGTGAACGTGTGCGAGCCGGTGCCGACCGCACCTGGCAGCGGAAGGCTGTAGATGCCGTTGAAGCCGCAGCCGCTCAGCGTCATGCCGAGCAGCAGCACGAGGGCAGCGAGCCGTCTGGTCCTCATCGCGACGCCCGCGGCGGGATCGGGAGGTCCTTGAGCGGCGCCAGGTAGGTCAGGCACTGCTGCGGGGAGCCGCCCACCGACTCGTAGAGCTGGCAGACGAACAGCGCCGGGTTGTCCTGCCGGTCGTTGTTGTCGAAGCGGGCGTTGTACGTCCGGGCCGACGGCGTGTACATGTGCGGGTAGTTGCCGACGCCGACGGCGCCGATGTCGGCGATGTGCGCGAGCAGCACCCGCTCCTTGGCCAGGATCGTCGTCACGCGGGACAGCTCGGCGACGTCGGTCGCGACCAGCTGCCGGTTGTCCTTCACGAAGCGGGTGACCTCATCCAGCGAGACGCCGACCTCGTGCACCGCAGCCGTGAAGGAGTCACGCTCGCCGTCGAGCTGCGCCGTGACCTTCGCCAGGTCGGTGGTGAACGACCGCGTCTCGGCGTCGTGCTGCGCCAGCGTGGTGCTGAAGAGCTGCAGGTTGCGCACCGTGTCGAACAGCGCCTCCTTGTTGGTGTCCAGCGTCGACATCAGCTCGGAGACGTGGGTGACGGTCCTGTTGAGCGCACCTCCCTCGCCCCGCAGGTTGTCGGCGCCCACCTGCACAGCGCGGCTGACAGCACCGTCCTTGTTGGCCCCGCGCGGCCCGAGCGCCGCGGCGAGCCGGCTGAGATTGCGGTTGAAGTCGTCCAGCTCGATGGGGACCTCGGTGCGGGCCAGCGGGAT
>JAWWPK010000500.1:0-12054 GCA_033854925.1 Nocardioidaceae bacterium
AGACCGAGCTGTTCGCGGTCGACGCCTACCGCACCGAGTTCGACGCCACGGTGACCGACGTCGACCACGAGGGCGGACGGGTGGTGCTGGCGCGGACGGCGTTCTACCCGGTCGGCGGTGGCCAGCCCAGCGACACCGGCATCCTTCAGACTCCCGCCGGCACGCTGACCGTCACCGCCGTACGCCGCGAGCGTGGGGCGATCTGGCACACGGTCCAAGGTGACCTCCCGGACGTCGGCGCCGAGGTCCAGGGCGAGATCGACTGGGACCGCCGGCACCGGCTGATGCGGACCCACACCGCGCTGCACGTCCTCTGCGGAGTCATCTGGGCCGACTACTCCATCCCGGTCACCGGCGGCAACATGGAGCCGATGAAGGGCCGGCTCGACTTCCCGTTCCCCGCGATGTCGGCCGACCTCGGTGCGACCGTCGAGCGCCGGATCAACGAGGAGATCGCGAGGGCCCACGAGATCGTCGTCGACTTCCTGCCGCGCACAGTCGCCGACACCGACCCCGCGCTGATCCGGACCTCTGCGAACCTGATCCCGCCGGAGATCGACCCGCTCCGGGTCATCGACATCGTCGGCCTCGACCGGCAGGCCGACGGCGGGACCCACGTGCTGTCGACCGCGGAGGTTGGCCAGGTTCGGGTCGTGGGCACCGAGAGCAAGGGCAAGGACAACAAGCGGATCCGCATCGAAGTGGTCGACCCGGCCGAAGGGGAATCGAGATGACGACGGACCACCTGATCGGGCTGCTGCTCGGCGCCGAGGAGGACTGGCCGCGCGCGTTCGAGGAGATCCTGCGCCGGGTCGGGCCGCTCAGCGTCGACGGCGAGACCCATACCGTTTCCAGCGAGCGGCTCGCGATCGAGCCGTTCCGGCTCGATGACCCGGTGCGCACCGAGCTGGTCATCGACCGGCTCGCGCACTGGTACTACCACCCGCGCGAGTGGCTGAAGAAGGCGGCGCTGGTCAACGACACCTACCTGCTCAACAGCCCGTTCACGTTTCAGTCGATGGAGAAGCACAGCGCCTACTGCGCGCTGGTCAGGATGGGCTTCAAGGTCCCGGCGACCACGCTGGTGCCGTACAAGAACCCGGTCGACAACGTGCGCTGGGCCTACACCTCGCAGAAGTACAACCGCGACTTCGACCTCGACCGGATCGCCGAGGAGCTCGGCTACCCGCTCTACATGAAGCCGTTCGACGGCGGCGCCTGGCGCGGCGTCTCGCGGATCGGCGACCGCGGCGACCTGCACCGCGCGTACGACGAGTCCGGCGAGATGCTGATGCACCTGCAGGCCACCGTCGACTACGAGCACTTCGCCCGCGCGCTGTCCATCGGCCCGGAGACGATGGTGATGGACTTCCGGCCGGACCAACCGATGCACCTGCGGTACGCCGTCAACCACGGCTTCCTCTCCGAGTCGGCCGGCCGCCAGACGGTCGCGATCTCGAGGATCGTCAACGCGTTCTTCCGCTGGGAGTTCAACTCCTGCGAGATGTTGGTCGTCGGCGACGACGTCTACCCGATCGACTACGCCAACGCCTGCCCCGACGTGTCGGTGACCTCGCTGCACTACTACTTCCCGTGGGCCATGACCGCGCTCGTGCGCTGGTCGACGTACTGCGTGGTCACCGGGCGCAAGGTCGAGGTCGACCTCCGGACCAGGCGCTACTTCGCGATCGCCGACGACGACTCGCTGTCCTACGACGAGAAGGTGGCCGCCTACCTCGCCCTGGCCGACGAGCACTTCGAGACCGAGCACTACTGGGAGTGGTCCGCGAAGCACCTGCCGCACCTCGACGAGGCCGTCCTCGACTGGGTCACCAGCGACGACTTCGACCGGCTGCTCCGCGAGACCGTCGCCGCGACCTACCCCCCGCACGAGCAGGAGGAGTTCCTCGCGCACTTCCGCGGACTGGTCGGGCTCTGGGCGTCAGAGCAGACCGCCGTCGGTGGCGCCTAGAACCGGCAAGTCGTCTGGCCGTGCTCGTCGCCGAAGACCAGCACCTTGCTCGGCGGGACCCGGAACACGACCGCCCCGTCGCCGGAGCCGTCGCCCTGGTCGCTGACCTCGAAGAAGCGGCCGTCGCGCGCCTCGAAGACCCAGTCACCGTCGTACTTGGTCCGCCACTCCGTGGCGAGCTCGGCCAGCAGAGCCATGTCCTCGACCCGTGACGCTTCGCCCTCGACGCTGATGTCCTTGCCGCTGCCCCAGCCGTCGGCGCCGAGTGGGCCCGCGGTGACGACCACGTGCGGGTCGTGCTCGAGGTTGCGCATCTTCTGCTCGGCGTCCCCGGTGCAGAAGTAGAAGGCGCCGTCGCGCCAGACCCCGCAGAGCGGCACCGCGTGCGGACGACCGTCGGCCCGGACGGTGACGATCCAGTAGAGGGGCGCGTCGGTGAGCCTCCGGTCGATGTCGCTCCACGTGGGGGCGGTGGCCGAGTCGTGGCCGTAGAGCGGGGAGATGGTTCCTGAGGGCATGCACATATGGACCGGGAGCGGGACCGGTATTCATCGGTGCGAGAGGCTGGGCCTGTGCGGTTCACCGAGCGGGAGCTGACCGTCGCCCTCGAGGGCGCGGCGAAGAGCGTGCTGGCGGTCCAGGACAAGACGGTGCGCAAGGGGCGCCGGACGGCGGACGACGCGTGGGCGGAGCTCACCAAGTACCAGCGGTTCCAGCTGCTCGACGGGCTCGGCGACCAGCTGCTGCCGGTCCTGGTCTCGCTGCCGGACGTCGAGGTGGCGACCGGCACCAGGCCGACGTTCACCGACGCGCAGATCGCCGCCGCGGTCGAGGAGAGGCTGGGTGACGTCAAGGGGATCAAGCGGAAGGTGCTGCATGCGGGCCGGGTCGCGCTGGTCAAGATCGCGTTGCAGGCCGTGCCGCCGCGAGCCGACCCCGACGCGCTGATCGTCCCCGACCACCTCTGACTATCCCGACAGGGCGGCGTCCACCACAGCCTTGGCCTCGGTCTGCACCTCGGCGAGGTGCTCGGGCCCCTTGAACGACTCGGCGTAGATCTTGTAGACGTCCTCGGTGCCAGACGGCCGGGCCGCGAACCACGCGGACTCGGTGGTGACCTTGAGGCCGCCGATCGCGGCGTGGTTGCCTGGCGCCTCGGTGAGCTTGGCCGTGATCGGCTCGCCGGCCAGCTCGGTGGCGGTCACGTCGTCGGGGGAGAGCGCGGCCAGCTTGGCCTTCTGGTCGCGGGTGGCGGGAGCGTCGATGCGGGCGTACGCCGGGTCGCCGTGCTGCGCGACCAGGTCGGCGTAGTGCTGGCTCGGCGTCCGGCCGGTCTTCGCGAGGATCTCGGAGGCGAGCAGCGCGAGGATGAGCCCGTCCTTGTCGGTGGTCCACGTCGTACCGTCCATCCGCAGGAACGACGCGCCGGCGGACTCCTCGCCGCCGAAGCCGAACGAGCCGTCGATCAGCCCCGGCACGAACCACTTGAACCCGACCGGCACCTCGACCATCGGCGTGCCCAGCGCGGCCGCCACCCGGTCGATCATCGAGCTCGACACCAGGGTCTTGCCGATCTGCGCGGTGGACGGCCAGCCCGGGCGACCCTGCACACCTTCCTGGGCGCCGAAGAGGTACTGGATCGCGACCGCCAGGTAGTGGTTCGGGTTCATCAGCCCGGCGTCCGGCGTCACGATGCCGTGCCGGTCGGAGTCGGCGTCGTTGCCGGTCGCGATCTGGAACTTGTCCTTCTGGGCGACGAGGGACGCCATCGCCGACGGCGACGAGCAGTCCATCCGGATCTTGCCGTCCCAGTCGAGGGTCATGAACCGCCAGGTCGCGTCGACCAGCGGGTTCACCACGGTCAGGTCGAGGTCGTGGCGCGTCGCGATCTCGGCCCAGTAGTCCACGGACGCGCCGCCGAGCGGGTCGGCGCCGATCCGCACGCCGGCCTCCTTGATCGCGTCGAGGTCGACCACGGACGGAAGGTCGTCGACGTAGGTGCCCATGAAGTCGTAGGAGCTCGCGGCGGCCCGCGCCTTCGCGAACGGCGTCCGTCGTACGCCGTCGAGCCCGGCCTTGATGAGCTCGTTGGCCCGGGCGGCGATCACCGCGGTCGCGTCGGTGTCGGCCGGACCGCCGTGCGGCGGGTTGTACTTGAAGCCGCCGTCCGACGGCGGGTTGTGCGAGGGCGTCACGACGATGCCGTCGGCCAGCCCCTTCGACTTCCCCTTGTTGGCCCGCAGGATCGCGTGCGACACCGCCGGGGTCGGGGTGTAGGCGTCGCGGCTGTCGACCAGCACGGTCACGTCGTTGGCCGCAAGGACCTCGAGCGCGGTCGCCCACGCCGGCTCGGACAGTCCGTGGGTGTCTCGGCCGACGAACAGCGGCCCGTCGTACCCCTGCTGCCCGCGGTAGTCGCAGATCGCCTGCGTCGTGGCGAGGATGTGCCACTCGTTGAACGCCGTGTCGAGCGACGACCCGCGGTGGCCGCTGGTGCCGAACACGACCTGCTGCTCGACCACGTCGGGATCCGGGACCTGGGTGTAGTACGCCGTCACCAGGTGCGGCAGGTCCACGAGGTCCTGCGGTTGGGCGGGCTGTCCTGCGCGCGGGTCGGCCATGCGGCAATCATGCTCCGCGGTCGAGCCAGGCGCGCAGGGCGGTCGAGAGCGCGATGGGGGCGTCGTACTGCATGAGGTGACCCGCGCCCGGCACTTCGGTCAGCGTCGCACCCGGCACCAGGCTGGCGAACCGCCGGCCGGTCTCGAGGGGGATCCAGGTGTCCTCGACGCCCCACAGGACCCGGACCGGCAGGTCGAGCTCGCCGAGGCGCCGCTCGTTCTCCTCGAGGAGCGCCAGGTCGTAGTCGGCGATCTGCCGGTAGAACCCGGCCTGCCCCACCTCGCCGGTCCACGGCTGCACGAGGGCGTCGAGCTCGGCAGCTGCCAGGCCAATGTGGGTGGCGTTGGCGACGTACGCCCGCACCACCGCGTCGTGGATGTACGCCGGCAGCTGGGCCAGCAGCCGCGGGTTCTCCTGGACGAAGCGGAAGAACGGCGACCCGCTCGGCGGGATGGCGACCACGTCGACCAGGAACAACGAGGCACAGGCCGCCCCCTCCACGAGGAGTGCCCTGAGGGCGACCAGGCCGCCGAGGTCGTGGGCGACGACCTGCGGTCGCTCGAGCTCCCAGTGATCGAGCAACGCTGCGAACGCCCGGGCATGGAGGTCGGCGGCGACCCGGTGCTCTGGCTCCATCGACGACCGGCCGTAGCCGGGCAGGTCCCACACGTGCACGGTGAAGTCGCCGGCCAGCGCCTCGGCGTAGGGCCACCACACGCGCGACGAGAACGGCGTCCCGTGGCAGAAGACCACCGGCGGTCCGGAACCGGCTCGCGCCCAGGCGATCCGCCGCCCTTCCCACTCGAAGACCTCGGTGAGCTCCATGCGGCCATCATTCCCGGCGGGCACGAGGCGCAGTGAGGGTAGCCACGTGGGCGGGTCCGTGGGTCGAAACCCCCGACCTTGGCCCGAATGACGCGGCTGCCGCTGGACCAGCCCCCCAGAGTCCGGTCGAACCCACCCGAGGATCGGCCTTCTCAGGTGGACTGTGCCGCATGGCCCTGCTCGACCTTCCTGCGACTGCCTCCCTGCGGCAGCCCGTGGCGGAGGTCGGGCGGGGACCTGTCCATCCCCAGCTGCGCAGCATCCTGCGCCGAGTCGGGCTCAACCTCCTGGTCGCGTGCGTGATCCCGGGGATCGTCTTCTACACGCTGTTCGTGGCGGCTGGAGTCTGGCCGGCGATCGTGGCCTCGCTGATCTGGTCGTACGGCGCCATCTCCGTCCGGGCCCTGACCGGCCGGCGTGCGTCGGGGATGCTGCTCCTCACCGCGGGCGTGCTCACCCTCAGGACGATCGTGGCCCTGGCGGCGCACAGCACCTTCATCTACTTCCTGCAGCCGGTGCTCACCGACCTGCTGATCGGCACCGCGTTCCTGGTCTCGACCGTGACCGCGCGGCCGGTGGTGGCCCGGCTGGCCGGTGACTTCTACCCGCTCACCGAGGAGCTGCACGCGCGACCGGGGATGCAGAGCCTGTTCCGCCGGCTGACGCTGCTCTGGGCGACGGCGCTGCTGGCCAAGGCTGCGGTGGTGTTCATGCTGCTGATCAGTGAGCCGCTGGCGACGTTCGTCCTGGCCAAGACCATCCTCGTACCCGTCACGAACGCCACCTGCATCGCGATCACCGTCGTGGCCGCGACCGCGGTGGCCCGGCACGAGGGGCTGCTGCCCGGCCGCAGGGCGATACTGCCCGTATGGCCGCCCTTGCCGACTTCCCGCGCCACCCTCTGACCTTCGGCCCGAGCCCGGTCCACCCGCTGTCCCGGCTGAGCGCCCACCTCGGTGGCGCGCAGGTGTGGGCGAAGCGTGAGGACTGCAACTCGGGCCTCGCCTACGGCGGCAACAAGACCCGCAAGCTGGAGTACCTCGTCCCCGAGGCGCTGGCCCAGGGCGCGGACACGCTGGTCTCGATCGGTGGGCACCAGTCCAACCACACCCGGCAGGTCGCCGCGGTCGCCGCGCACCTCGGGCTGCAGTGCGTGCTGGTGCAGGAGAACTGGGTGCCGGAGTGGACCGACCCCCTCAGCACCCAGGTCGGGAACATCCTGCTGAGCCGGGTCATGGGCGCCGACGTGCGGCTGGACCCAGCCGGCTTCGACATCGGCTTCCGCGACTCGTGGCGGCAGGCGCTCGAGGACGTCGAAAGCCGCGGCGGCACGCCGTATGCCATCCCCGCCGGTGCCTCCGACCATCGCCTCGGCGGGCTCGGCTTCGCGCACTGGGCTCACGAGGTCGCCCAGCAGGAGGCGGAGCTCGGCGTCTTCTTCGACACCATCGTGGTCTGCACCGTCACCGGCTCGACGCACGCCGGCATGATCGCCGGGTTCGCAGCCCTGGAGGAGGCGGGCGGGCGACCGCGGCGGGTGCTCGGCATCGACGCCTCGGCCACGTTGGACAAGACCCGCGACCAGGTCGGCCGGATCGCGCGCAGCACCGCGGAGCTGATCGGCGTACGCCGGGACCTGCGCGACGACGAGATCACCGTCCTCGAAGGGTGGGCCGGCGACGTGTACGGCGTGCCCGTCCGGTCGACCCTCGACGCGATCCGGCTCACCGGCCAGCTCGAGGGCGTCATCCTCGACACCGTCTACGAAGGCAAGTCGATGGCCGGACTCATCGACCTGGTCCGCAACGGCGACATCCCGAAGGACTCGACGATCCTCTACGCACACCTCGGTGGCCAGCCGGCCCTCAACGCCTACGCCAGCCTCTTCCCCACCACCGAGCGGGTGGGCTAGGTCGTCGTCGGCGGTGGCTGCGTACCGCGCTGGTTGAGCTGCTCGGCCAGGGCCTGCGCGGCGCCGGTCGCCATGTCGATCGGCCGCGGGGCGTGCTCCCAGTCGATGTCGACGTGCGCCGGGTTGGCCGCGTCGAAGACCACCGGCAGGTTCGTGCCCGGCTGCGGCCACCGCTGGGTCTGCGCGTAGAACGTGCCCTGCCCCGAGAACGCCGGGATGCCGGGCGCCTCGATCGCGTAGGCGATCGTGCACGGCGCGATCATGGCGTGCCGCTCGATCGAGCTGCAGCCCACGACGTGCATGGTGCCGCGGGTCGGCTGTGCCATGCCGCCGCCGACGGCGGAGCCGAGGGCCTGCGGCAGTCCGGTCCCGGCCCGCTTCATCAGCAACCGGACCAGGACGAGCACCAGGACGGCGATGAGGATGGGGGCCACCACAGAGGCGATCACGATGACCAGGACGGCGGTACTCACAGGAGCAGTGTGCCGGTGATTCCGCGCCCTGTGGAGAGGCCGAGCGCCCACGGTCTGATCCGCCTGTTGTCGCTTCATCGACCCAGAGGCGGCATGCTGCGCCCGTGGGATTCGTCGTGGCACTCGTGCTGCTCCTGGCCGGGTGGCTAGCGATCGGTCCGTGGGTGTTCGCGGTGCTGCTGGTCGCCGTGCTGGTGCCGGCCACCCGCCGCCTGATGCGCCCGAACCGCTGGCTGCTCGGCGGGCTCGTGACGCTGGTCGCCGCGGCCACGGCGGTCGTGCTGCTGCTGCCGGACGGGCGGCTGCCGATCCCGCCCGGTGGCGGGCTGCTCGTCACGCCGTCGTACGACGGGCACGCGGTCGAGGCCCAGCCGATCGTGCTCAACGTGCCGCAGCACCCGGGTCTGGCCGCGAACGGCGCCAGCACGATGCACGACGACGGGTGGGCGACCGACAGCTACCAGGGGCCGGGGCCGCTCGGCAGGGACCCCCAGGTGACGACGTCGTGGTTCGGCCTCGAGGAGTGCGCGACGCTCGCCTTCGACCCGGACGGCCGGCTGGTGGGGCTCTGCGGTGACCGCACCGGCCCGAAGATGCACGTGCTCGACCCCGGGACCATGCGGCCGCTGGAGACCCTGGACCTGCCCGACCGCGAGAAGTCGGACAAGAAGCCGTGGGAGGACCTCTGCGGAGGTGCGTACTTCTACCTCGACGCGCAGGCCCGGGCGGTCGTCGCCACGACTGACCGCCGGGTGCTCACCGTCGACAGCCACGGGCTGAAGGTGCTCGACGAGGTCGACCTCAACGACGTGGTGCCGAACGACGACTGCCTGGTCGCGCTGCTGCCGGACTGGGACGGCAACACCTGGTACGTCACCCAGGACGGCCGCGTCGGCGTGGCCGGCGGCACCGGCGACCCCACCCCACTCGATCTGGCCGGCGAGATAGCCAACTCGATCGCCGCCGACGACACCGGGGTCTACCTGGTCACCACCGAGGCACTGGTCAAGGTGGCTCTAGACAGGCACCGGCAGCCGGAGGTGGTCTGGCAGCGGGCCTACGACCACGGCTCGGAGCAGAAGCCCGGACAGCTGAGTGCGGGGAGCGGTACGACGCCGACCGTGCTGCCCAGCGGGCTGGTCGCGATCACCGACAACGCCGACCCGCAGATGCACGTGCAGTTCTACGACACCCTCGACGGCAGCATGGTCTGCCAGGCCGCCGTGTTCGGCGAGGGCGAGAGCGCCAGCGACAACTCCCTGGTCGCGGTGGGCGACGCGAGCGTCGTGGTGGAGAACAACTATGGCTACCGGGCGCCGTGGACCACGATGGTCGGACGCGCGACGGCCGGCGGTCTGGCGCGCGTGGATGCCGATCCGGACACGGGCGAGTGCTCGGTCGGCTGGCGCTCGGACGAGATCGCGCCGACCTCGGTGGCCAAGGTCTCGCTGGCCACCGGGCTGGTCTATGCCTACACGACCCGCAAGTCCTGGTGGGGCGTCAGCGCGTGGTACCTCACCGCCATCGACGCCCGCACCGGCGAGACCGCGTTCTCGGTCCGCACCGGCACCGGCACGCTGTTCAACAACCACTACTCCGCGGTCACGCTCGGCCCGGACGGATCGGCGTACGTCGGGACCCTGGGCGGGATGGTGCGGGTCAAGGATCGTTAGCCTTCGAGGCCGCTCGGGTCCTCCGGGACGTCCACGGCGTGCTCACGCAGCGCGTCGAGCGGCACCAGGACGAGGACCGCCTCGTTGGTCGAGGCAAGTACGACGTGCGCGGCCGCGCCGTCCCGATGCGCCCGCGCCCAGTTGACCGCGGTCACGCACCACCGGTCGCCCGGCACGAGGCCGGGGAAGGCGTACTCCGGCATCGGCGTGATCAGGTCGTTGCCGATGCTCCGCTGGTGGGCCAGGAACTCCTCGGTCACCACGGCGCAGATCGTGTGGCTGCCGAGGTCCCCGGGGCCGGTCTTGCAGCACCCGTCCCTGAAGAAGCCGGTCATCGGGTCGGTGCCGCACGGCTCCAGGTCGCCGCCCAGGACGTTGCGCTCGGTCACGCGTCCAGCATCGCACCGGTAAGACTTGGGTCGTGGTCACCCTCCGCCCGGCGCAGCCCGAGGACACCGCCTACGTGGCCCGGGTGTGGGAAGCCGCGTGGCATGACGGCCACCGCGGCCACGTGCCCGACGCGCTGCTCGAGGCCAGGGACCCGGCGTACTTCCAGCGGCGCAGTGGCGAGCTGCGCGACCACATCACGGTGGCCGTCGACGGCGACGAGCTGCTCGGCGTCCTGATCGTCAAGGCCGACGAGCTCCAGCAGCTGATGGTCGGCGCCTCAGCGCGTGGCCGCGGCGTCGGCGGGCTCCTGCTGAGCGAGGCCGAGCGCCAGGTGGCCCGGGACGGACACGACGAGATCTGGCTCGCTGTGGTGCCCGGCAACACCTCCGCTCGTCACTTCTACGAGAGCCACGGCTGGGTCGACCGCGGCGAGGAGAGCTACGACGCGGTGAGCCTGGCCGGCGGGACCGTGCCGGTGCCGGTCCGGCGATACGTCAAGGCACTGACCAGGCCGGACCAGCAGCTCACCTGACCGGACCGCACAGAGCGGCGGGCGGCGGTCCGCACCAGCCACCCGAAGACAGCCGGGCCGGTGGCGTCGAGCTCGGGATGCCATTGGACGCCGAGCGCCGGCCAGTCCGGCTGGTCGGCCCATTCCAGCGCCTCGATGACGCCGTCGGGAGCGATGGCGGTGCACCGCCAGCGGTCGTCGTACGTCGCGACCGACTGGTGGTGCAGGGACCCGACGTGTCCGTCAGGAACCAGGGCCGCGACGGCCGACCCGGGGACGGTGTGCAGCGGGTGGGTGCCCGGCGGCACGATGATGTGGGAGTCGCCGAGCTCCGGCTCGAGGTTGCCCCCGGTCGCCACCGCCAGCAGCTGCAGGCCACGGCAGAGCCCGAGGGTCGGCACCCCCGTCTCGCGGGCAGCGAGGGCCAGGGCCAGCTCGTCGCGGTCGCGGGCCGGGGCGACGCCGAGGTCGACGCCGCCGGCGAGGACGAGCGCGTCCACGGCCGCGAGGTCGTCGGCACCTGCGCCCGGTGGCAGCACCACCGCCCGTCCGCCCGCGGCGCGCACGCCGGCGACGACGGCCAGGGACGACGCGGCCACGTGGTGGTCACCCCAGGGCTTCTGGACGACCAGGTCCTCGCCGGCGATGCCGACCACCGGTCTCACAGGGCCACCAGTGCGGTGACTCCGAGGAGGATCCCGGTCAGGTAGGTGCCCAGGGCCCCGCTGTCGCGCACCGGCCCGTGGCCGGCCAGGGTCTTGGCGGTGAGCATCCCGACCGCGTGCAGCGAGCGGGACGCCAGCGCGGCGATCGAAAGCACGTCGAGCCACCAGCCGTCGGTGAGCGTCGCGCAGACCACGATGAGGACGGCGAGGGTCGGGACGTACTCGCTGGCGTTTCCGTGCGCCCGCTGGGCTATGTACATGCGGTCGGCGGGGTCACTGGGCATCTGGTTGCCGGTGGCGCCGCGGATGACGCGGTGCCTGGTGACGTTGGCGCCCAGGACCATGAGCAGGATGCCCATCAGGGCGATGGAGACGACGGGGATGGTGGTCATGAGACGAGTGCCTTTCGGTTGGGAGTAGCGGCGTCGAGCAGCCGGCGCACGATGTCGCCGCTGAGGTCGGTGCCGAGCAGGGCGTCGGTCTTGTGCATGCCACCGGGGCAGGTGACGTTGACCTCGATCAGGCGGCCGTCGATGACGTCGAGCCCGGCGATCGCGATGCCGTGCGCGACCAGCCGAGGGGCGAGGGCCTCGGCGATCCGCCGGTCCGCGGCGTCGATCGTCGCGGTGGCCACCGGGGGACCGATCCGGAAGTCGTCCTCGGACGGTCGCCGCAGCACCGCGCCGACGATCTCCCCGTCGACCAGGAAGAGCCGCTTGTTGCCGTCCGCCACCGAGGGCAGGAACTCCTGCACGATCACGTGCCGCCCACCGACCGTGGCGGACTCGGCCAGCGCCCGGCAGCAGCGGCCGGGCTCGAGCAGCCAGACGTCGGTGCCGGCGAAACCGTCGACCGGCTTCACCACCGCCGTGCCGTACGTCGCCACGAACTCCTCGACGTCGACGGCCCGGCTGGTGACCACGGTGGCCGGGCACAGCTCGGGCACGTGCAGAGCCAGCAGCTTCTCGTGCAGCGCCCGGACTCCGGCCGGATCGTTGACGACGCGGACAC
>JAWWPK010000501.1:0-2527 GCA_033854925.1 Nocardioidaceae bacterium
ATGCCGGCTCGATGCCGTGGGAGGAGCGCAAGCCGGGAATCGTCGCCGTCGTGCTGGCGGACGGGAGCAGCCACCAAGTGGCCGACGACGTGTGGTTCCCGAACGGGATGCTCATCCTCGGCGACGACACGCTCGTCGTCGCCGAGTCACACGCGGACCGACTGACCGCATGGACGATCACCGACGCCGGCCGACTCGCCGACCGGCGGGTGTGGGCCGACCTCGGGCCCGGATCGGCACCTGACGGGATCTGCGCCGACGCCGAGGGAGCGATCTGGTACGCCAGCGTCCCCGGACAGCGCTGCACCCGTGTCGCCGAAGGAGGCAAGGTGCTGAACACGGTCGAGGCCGACCGCGGCTGCTTCGCGTGCATGCTCGGCGGTGACGAGGGCCGCACGCTCTACATCGTGGCCAACCACTACGGCGCCAGCGGCGCCTCGGACGGCATCGTCATGATCGAACAAGTCGACGTCCCGCACGCCGGCCGACCCTGAGGGACCCTCGAGGCACGCAGTCGTTCGATCGCCTCGACGCCGAGCCCTGTGAGCTCCTGGAGGCGGTAGCGCCTGCCTTGCAACACATGGACCACGTGCGCGATGACTTTGGTGATCGCTGCACGTCTGAGCTACGACACGCCGTTGCCCGCTGTCGGACTACGAAAGGAACGCGCCATGGAGATCATCAACTTGGGTGCCGCCGACGGCCTGCCGCCAGTGGAGTGGGACGCCGTGATCGAGAAGCTCGAAGCGGGATCGGCACCGGCGCCGGACGCGCACAACGCGCGCACGAAATGGCTGGCCACGATCAACGAGGACGGCAGCGCACACGTCACCGCGGTCGGCGCCCTCTGGCTGGACGACACGTTCTGGTTCCAGACCGGTCCTGGCACCCGGAAGGGCCGCAACGTGGCCCGCGATCCACGCTGCTCGATCGCGCTGTCGATCCGCGACGCAGACGTCGTGATCGAGGGTGACGCGACGCGGGTCACCGAGCCCGCTGAAGTGGCGCGCATCGCGAAGGCGTGGGCAGACGACGGTTGGCCGGCGGAACCCGACGAGGGCGGCTCAGGCATCACCGCCCCGTTCAACGCACCGTCGCAAGGACCACCGCCGTGGAACGTGTATCGCATCGAGCCACGTTCGGCGACCGTGGTGCTGGGCATAGAGCCTGGCGGCCTGACTCGCTTCAGGTTCTGACGCCGGTGCCGGCGCCGGCTTCCCGGCACCCGCCCGGACGTTCCGAGCGCGGCCTCGTTTCCGTCGGCCCCGCGACGACGTCCCCCGCGATCGCAGTGCTGTCGACAAGGTCGAAGACCGACCAGCAGATCTCGTTGCGCAACGCTGCCCGTCGTCTCGACCGCCAACACGCGGCTCCAGCGCCGCTTCGACCCCGATTCGGTCCGCGACATGAAGGCATCCGCCGCCGGCGACTTGACCGTCGGCGGGCCGACCCTCGCCGCGCACGCGTTCGACGCCGGGCTGGTCGATGAGTGCCAGCTCTTCATCCATCCGGTGCTCGTCGGTGGAGGCAAGCCCGCATTCCCGACTGACGCCGGATCCTCCCCGAGCTCATCGACCTCATCTGGACCCGCGCCATCGACCCCGGCAAGGTGTTCGACCTGACCCTCCCATTGGACGATGTCGCCGAGGGCTACCGGGCCATGGACGAACGGCGCGCCATCAAGACCCTGCTCCGCCCCTGAAGGAGGCCCCTATGGAGATCATCGAGAAGCAGCCGTCGACGAAGGCACCGGCGGAGTGGTTCACCGGTGACGCGTGGTTCGACGTCATCGTCCCGATCGACGGCCGCGCCCAGGGACGGTGCAACTCCGTCCACTTCAGCCCCGGCGCCCGCACCGCCTGGCACAAGCACGCCAACGGGCAACTGCTGCACGTCACCGAGGGCATCGGGCTGACCCAGGTCCGGGACGGCGACGTAGTCGTCATCCGCAGCGGCGACACCATCTGGTGCTCACCGGACGAGTGGCACTGGCACGGCGCCGCCCCGGACCACTTCATGAACCACCTCGCCATCTGGGACGGCCTCCGCCACGATCAGGACGGGCCCGAGACCGAATGGGGCGCGCACGTCACCGACGCCGAGTACGCCCAGGCCCCCGCCTGACCCGCTCCTCTCGATACTTCGACTGGAAGGAATCGGCGCAGATCCCGAGCGGAAACGGAAGCGACTGTGCAATCCGTCGGCGGACCGCTAGCGCTAGGGTCTCGTGCGTCGGTTAGCGCCCTGATTGCGGACCGCACGGGCGGGTTCCGGGGCGCTACGGCTGCGGCAAAACGCCAGGCTGGGGCGGTGGCCGGCGGGGTCCGAGGTCCGTTCAGCTGACCGGTCGGGTGGCCGATCTCGCCCGGGGGCGGCCGGGTGGAGAACAGTAGGGCCCGTGGTCGGTCGCCGGGTGCCCAGGACGGTCAGGCGGGCGGCGGCCGTGCTCGTGGCGCTCATCGTGCTCGAGTACCTCGTCCTGCCCCAGTTGGCGGGGGCCCGGCACTCGCTCCACCTCCTGGCGACC
>JAWWPK010000502.1:0-4420 GCA_033854925.1 Nocardioidaceae bacterium
CCTCGACCACCACGCCTGGATGAGCGAGCGAGACCGGTCCGAGAAGGTGGACCCGGTCACGGTGGTCGACAACGCCGTCCGCGACGCCCTCACGGAGCCGAGCCCTTGCGATGGCGACCGCCACCGCCTCGGCGACCTCGTGCTCGATCCGGCGTTCGGTGCCTCGACGCGCTGGCGGTTCGTCTCGCCAGACCTCTTGCCCGCCTGGCAGCGGATGAGCCGGGCACTCCCTGATCACGCGCGTCCGCGCTGTGAAGAGATGGTGCTGTGGTGCGCGGCGGCGCCCGAACTGCCCGATGCGACCGGTTGAGGTTGGAGTCCATGTCACCCAGAGACAGGCCGAAGCGGTTGACGATCCGGCGTACGGACACCCGCGACCCCGCCTGGGGTGAGCACGAGCCGTGGATCCGGGCGATGCTCCAGCTGCAGGAGGCGGAAGCGCGGGCGGACGCCGCCGAAGGGCTCGGGATCACCGACGCCTTCCAGTTCGGTCCCGACGGCCAGCCGTTCTGGAGCAGCGAGCGGCTCAAGGAGCTGCACCTGATGGCGCAGTGGGGGCCCGTGCTGCCGGGCTGGGCGTGGTCGCGCTGGGTGTGCAACCAGGCGTTGCGCGCCATGCACGAGGAGACTCGCGACCCTTCCTTCGACGTCGAACGGCGGGCCGGCCTGCACGCCGAGAACGACCAGGTCTGGGCCTACCGCCAGCTCCGCCTCTACGAGCGAGGTGCCCTCAGGTTCTTCGTACGCCGGATGGCCGGGTCGGCGTTGCTGGTCCGCGCGGACCAGGTCGAGGCGTGGCCGCAGGCGACGATGGGCGGATTCGAGTTCATCGAGGCCGACCCTTCATCAATCTCCTGGCTCGACCTGGCGACGGGACGCACGTTCTCAACTCCCAACATCGGCAGCGCCGTACTCCTCCTTCCCGGCGACCGGGTCATCGGGCGACTGGTCCCCGTGGAGGGCGGCCAGATGTTCGAAGGCCGGCCACTCGGCGTCCCGCCGGGCGTCGCACAGCGAGTGGCGGAGGCGCCGGAGCGGTGGAGCGAGCTGCTGCGCGCCGTCCGTCCGGGTGACGCCCACGGACTCCTGCGCGACCCGCGTCCACGCGAGTCGCTGGTCACCGATGTGCTCCCGAATGTCTGGCCGCTCGCGGTGCCCACCTTTGGCCCGCCCCAGGAGGCTGCCGCGCGCGCCGTGTTGGACAGCGTCGAGGGCGTCCTCGCCGACGTAGTTGGTCCGGGTCCAGGGCGCCCCGATCCGTGGGCCTGTCTGGGGGCAGCGCTGCTCGAGCCGTACGTCTGGACCGTGCTGCCCGCTGTCGTCGAACCCCGCGATCACGACGGACTGTGGCAGCTGGGCCGGGTCTTGGCCGAACCGGCCGCCACGATCTGCCGAAGGGCGGCGGAGCAGCTCTTCACCGCAGCCTGACGTCTTTCCACAGCGTCCATTCGCGGCTGGACGAGTGTCGGCGGGTGGGTCTAGGATCGAACACATGTTCGATCTCGGGAAGGGTGCGGTGCCCACCGTGGACGAGGTCCGCGGCGCTGTCGGTGCGCTGTCCCGGATCGGCGAGGGTCACGACGACGTCGAGCGGATCGACCTGATCTCCGCGCTCGAGGAGCTCAAGTGCTCGGCCGAGGCGGCGCAGGCGGTGCTGAGCGCGGCCTTCGACCGGTCGCAGCGAGAGGCCGAGGCCCGCGCGGGCGTGCCGGCCGAGCGGAGAGGCCGTGCGGTGGCAGCGCAGGTCGCCCTGGCCCGGCGGGAGTCGCCTCATCGTGGCCGCCAGCATCTCGGCCTGGCGCTGGTGCTGCGTGACGAGATGCCGTGCACGCTCCGGGCCTTCCGAGCCGGGCGGATCACCGAGTGGCGGGCGACGCTGCTGGCGCGAGAGACCGCATGCCTGTCCCGTGACGACCGAGCAGAGGTGGATCGGCGGGTGGCCGGCGATCTCGATGCCCTCGAGGCGATGGGCGATCGTGACCTGATCGGAGCGGCGCGCGAGCTGGCCTACGAGCTCGACCCTGTCTCGTTCGTCGAGAGGAGACGACGGGCCGAGGCCGACCGTCGAGTCTCGCTGCGTCCCGCGCCCGACGTGATGAGCCAGCTCTCCACGCTGCTGCCGGTCAAGGATGGCGTCGCGGTGTGGGCCGTGCTCAGCCGCGAGGCCGACTCGCGCAGGGCCGCCGGCGACGAACGCTCGCGCGGCCAGATCATGGCCGACACGCTGGTGCGCCGCATCCTGAGTCCCGGCGAGGCCGACCGGCCGGTGTCCCTGATGATCAACGTCGTCGTCCCCGACTCGGTGCTGCTGGGCGACGACTACGGGTTTGGCTGGGTGGAGCACTACGGCCCGGTCCCCGGAGACCTCCTTCGCGAGTGGATCGCCGACAACGCCGAGCAGGGCGTCGACCAGTGGGTGCGTCGCCTCTACGCCAGCCCCAAGACCGGCGAGCTGGTTTCCATGGACTCGAAGGCGCGTCGATTCGAGGGCGCGCTCGCCGACTACCTGCGACTGCGCGACCAGAAGTGCCGCACTCGCAACTGCGACGCCCCGGTCCGCCACCTCGACCACGCCAAAGACCATGCTGATGGCGGTGAGACCAGCGCGACGAACGGGCAGGGGCAGTGCGAGGCGTGCAACTACGCAAAGCAGGCTCTCGGCTGGACCGCTCGCCCGCGGCCCGGACCACGCCACACCATCGAGACGGTGACCCCGACCGGCCACCGATACACCAGTACGGCGCCGGCTTGGACGGTTGCCGAGCGCGGGCTGCGGATCGCACTGGACGGCTACCTGCTCAGTGCGTGACCTCGTCGGGGACGAGCACCTGCATCGGTACGTCAGTCGGGCTGTCTGGATCCAAGTCGAAGTCCAGTGGGGTGCCCGGTTCGAGTGGACGAGCCTGCTGCAAGTCGGTTGGCCACGGGACCCAGACGACCTTGACTAAGTGGCGTGAGGCGAACTCGTCGAACGCCCGACGGGCGAGCTCGTCCTTCTCCTCGGCCGTTCGCGGCTTGTCGTTGAGATGCCACCCGAGCTGGTAGAGCGGGAAGTAGTCGAAGGCGCCGTAGTACTCCTCCATCTCATCGAGGAGGTGGGCGATGATCTCGGCGCTCACAGGACCGGGTTCCCCAGCAGCGGGATCTTGACGGGGGGTCCGTTCCCCTGCGAGACGACGGCGTAGGGCCCCTCGGTGATCGGGTCTGGCCGCGCACCGGCGGGGTAGCCATCCATGATTCGAATTTGACGGCCCTTGTGAATGGGATCCTCGTGCACCATCCCCTCGCCCTTGGAGCTGTCACGCACCGGCCAACCCTTGCACAGCGACTCGACGTCGGCCTTGGAAAGTCCGCGCAGCTCGTTCGGGTCGAGCAGGCGAGGATCCCGGAGCAGGCCGCGCAGCCGTTCCACCCGGGCTACGCGCTCGGCCTTGTAGGTGGAAGCGACCGTGATTCGAGCATGGCGGAAGACCGCCAGCTCGAGCCGTACGTCCCGCAGCGCCGTGGCCGCGACGCGGATTGGCGCGGCGCAGGTCGAGGCGAGGATGCGCAGCGTCTCGATGATCCGGAGCAGGCGGGGAGCTGCCGCGGCGATGCGGGCGGCGTTGAGGGCCGTGGCGCCGGCGGCGGTGGCGCCACCGGTGACGACGCCCAGGACGATGCCGATGCCCTCGATGATCACTGCGTCGCGGAGCAGGTCGTGGACGAGGTCGAGGATGGCGGCTCGCTGCTCCTCGACGTGGTCGGCGTAGGCGTCGCAGGCCCGAGCCAGGACGGCGCACTGGTCGCCGACGGTGTGGCAACGGTCCGCCAGGTTGGAGGCGACCTCGACGGCGACCGGGACCTCGGGGGAGCGGAGCGCAGAGAAGGAGCGGACCGCGGACGAGCAGTACGACGAGAGGTCGGCCACCTGGAGCGACGCCGCTCGCCACGCCGAGGCGGCCGAGCGCAAGCGCGAAGTGTCGGCGTCCGGCCAGACGAAGCCCTCGACCTGGTCGAGGATCCACGACGCCCACGAGGGCAGTCCGGAGAGGTCGCCGCCCAGGGACGAGGGGAGCGAGCAGGACAGCACCGCGACGTAGCCGGCGACGCAGGGAGTGCCGGTGAAGACAGTTCGGCCGGAGATGACGGAGCGGTTCTCGGCGTGGCCGTGGTTGGTGAGCGTGGCCGCGGTGAGCCGGCCACACGCGGAGAAGGCATCCACCAGGTCGCCGACCGCGGACAGAGCAGACGCGGCCGCCTCGTCGTACGCGGCGGCGAACTCCTCCGCGATCGACGCGTCGCCCGCCATCGCACCGCAGCCCGACAGCCGCCGCAGCAGCGTGTCGTGGACCAGGGCGGCCCCCTGGTTGCCGTGCTCGAAGCACGTCGAGGCGTCGACCAGCGGGGACGAGTCGACCAGCATCACCGCACCGAGTTC
>JAWWPK010000503.1:0-11814 GCA_033854925.1 Nocardioidaceae bacterium
GTCCGTCCAAGAGGCCGGCAAGTCCGTCCATGCGTTCAAATGTAGACGCTGGCGTATGTATTGAACAGATTCGGCCATGGATACTCTCATCCGCCCGCGATTGACTTCCTGCCATGACCACCACGACCAGCGCCGAGGCGCTCACCAGCGAGCTCTCCAACGACACCGTCCTGACCACCGCCATGACCGCGAACCTCCGCGGCCCCCTGCTCCTCGTCGCCGCCGTCGTCGCCGGCCTCCAGGCCGGCACCTACTTCACCTGGTCGACCGGGGTGATGCCCGGCCTGGCCAACGTCGACGACCGCACCTTCGTCAGCGCCGTGCAGCAGATGAACATCGCGATCGTGAACCCGGTCTTCATCGCGACCTTCCTCGGCGCCCCGGTCCTCGCGGGGGCAGCAGCGGTCTTCGCCGGCCCGCAGGCCCGCCCCTGGGCGATCGCCGCCACCGTGCTCGCGGTCGGCACCCTTGTCATCAGCTTCGCCGGGAACATCCCCCTCAACGACGCCCTCGAGGCGGCCGGACGCGTCGACAGGATCAAGGACCTCGCGGCCGTCCGTGCCGACTTCGAGTCGCTGTGGGTGAAGCTGAACATCGGGCGCTGCCTCACCTCGGCCGGGGCACTGGGTGCCCTGGCGATGGCTGCGCTGAAGGCCCGCGGCTAGCCCGTTCCGACTACGCCGACGCGGGCCGGCCCCAGTCCGGGTGCGCGGCGACCAGCGCGGCGTACGCCGCCTCGACCTCGGCCGGCACGTCGACGTGGGCCTGGAAGCCGCGGCCGCGTGGCCCGTAGCCCTCCGCGTCGTCGCGGAGCCGCGGCACCTCACCCAGCAACAGGGCCACCCAGCGCTCGTGCGGCCACGTGAACCGGCCCCGGCGAGGGCCCGGCCGGTTGACCGCGACGGCCTCCGGCCAGACCAGCCGGAACACGGCGTCCATCCGGCGCTGCATGGTCGGGTCCTGCACCAGGGCGACGGTCCGCGGGTCGAGCCCGGCGGCGAGCACGAGGTCGTGGGCCAGCACGACGTTCTCGCCGCAGTTGCTGGACTCCCGTTCCAGCAACACGTCCTCGACGCCGTGCTCGCGCCGGAGGTACGCCGCCATCAGCTCGGCCTCGGTCGCCGCGGACTCGTCGTCGAGCAGCGCGCGCAGCACATCGGTCGTGTGACCCTCGCCGCCGACCAGCACGAGGGTGCCGACCCGGCCGCTCCTGACGTGGTCCGCCGCGCCGTCCCACGCGTCGGGCAGCGAGCCGCCGAAGAGCAACATCGCGTCGACGTACCCGGGCATCGGGTCCTCCAGCGCCAGCCAGTCGGCGATGGTCTCGAGGTGCTGCGTGTCCAAAGGCGGGGCGTCGTTCAGCGCGGCGTCACCTTGATGCGGGCACCGCGCTTCGGCACCGAGGTGATGTTGCGGACCTGCGGCTCGTCGTTGTCGACGGTGGTGACGCCCACCGCCCGGAACACCTCGCGCAGGACGGCCACGCCCTCCATCATCGCGAAGCCGGCGCCGATGCAGCGGCGGACCCCGCCACCGAACGGGATCCAGGTGTTGGTCGGCGGGTTGTGACCGAGGAACCGCTCGGGGTCGAACCGGTCCGGGTTCTCGTAGTTGTCCTCGCGGCTGTGCGCGATGAGGATCGACGGACCGACCGTGGCCCCGCGCGGGACGCGGATGCCGGCGATGGTCTGCGGCTTCATCAGCGTGCGCACCACCATCGGGATCACGGGGTGCAGCCGCATCGACTCCTTGAGCACGGCGTCCAGCCACGCGTCGCCGTCGGCATCAGCTGCGTCGGCCGCCTCCTGGGTGCGACGCATCAGCTCCGGGTCACGACCCAGCTCGTAGAGCGCCCACGCCAGCGCGGTCGCCGTGGTCTCGTGGCCGGCGAGCAGCAGCGTGACCAGCTGGTCGCGGAGCTCGATGTCCTGCAGCCGGTCGCCGGTCTCCTCGCCCTCGAGGATCAGCCGGGACAGCACGTCGGTGCGCTCGGCCAGGTCGGACGCCGTACGCCGTTCGCGGATCTCGGCGTACATCAGCTCGTCGAGCTCGACCTGGTTCTGGAGGGCCTTCGCCCAGGGGCCGACCCGGTGCAGCGCCGGGATCCCCCAGACCAGCAGCACCGCGGGACTGACGTTGACGGTGGCGGTGACCCGCGGCCGGAGCGCGGCGAGCCGCTTCTCGTCGGTGACACCGAAGACGACCCGCAGGATCACCTCGAGGGTGAGCACGTTCATCCGGTCGTGGGACCGGAACTGCTGACCTTCCGGCCAGTGCGCAACCTCGTCGCGGGCGATCGCGGTGACCATGTCCTGGTAGGTGCGCAGCGCGTGGCCGTTGAACGCCGGCATCAGCAGCTTGCGGGCGCGCTTGTGCGCGTCGCCGTCCTGGAGCAGCAGCGAGTGCTCACCCATGACGGGGCCGAGGATCGCGTTGCCCTTGCCGGCGTGGAAGATCTCGGGGTCGCCCGCGAAGATCTCCTTCGCGTGCTCGGGCCTGGTGAAGAAGACCAGCGGCCGGCCCTTCGGCATCAGCCGCACCGTGTAGACGTCGCCGTACTTCTTGTGGAGGTAGGGGTGGAACCAGTGCCGGAACCGCAGCAGCGAGACCGTCTGGATGAACGACGGCCAGCTCGGGCCGTCCGGAAGTCCCGCTGTGTCGACCGCCGGCAGGGCGTCGCCACCGACCAGCGTCATCCGCTCGAACCGCTGCTGGGTCAGCGCATGGGAGTCGGTCTGCTCGTGATCGAGGAGGGCCACGGGTTCGAGGTTACTGAGACATCGCGTCAACCGACATCCGACTGGGGTCGGAGATCGCCGATACGGGCTTCTCCTTGTCTATTAACGATACTGGCAGTACCGTATTGTAAATGCAGCACAGGGCAAGAGGTTCGCGATGAGCGTGGTTGGTGTGGTCGGCCTGGGTGCGATGGGCGGCCGGGTGGCTGGGCGCCTGCTCGGCGGGGGCCACGTCGTACAGGGAACCAACCGGACCAAGGCCAGGGCGGAGGCGCTGATCGCGCAGGGGCTCGCCTGGCGCGACACGCCGAGGGCGACGGCACAGGGGTCGGACGTGGTCATCAGCATGGTCACCGACGACGAGGCGCTCGCGGCGGTGACCGACGGACCTGACGGCATCCTGGCGGGGCTGGAGCCCGGGATGGTCTACGTCGACATGAGCACGGTGAGCCCGCAGGCCAGCCGGGCCCTCGCCGAACGGGTGGCGGCCCGCGGTGCCGCGATGGTGGCCGCACCCGTCTCCGGCAGCGTCCCGGCGGTGGAGAGCGGCAGCCTGGCGATCATCGCCGGCGGGCAGCCCGACGCGTTCCGTCGCGTCGAGCCGATCCTTGGTCAGCTCGGCAGCCGGGTGACGTTCGTCGGCAGTGACGTCGGCCATGCGCTGCTGCTCAAGCTGGCCATCAACATCAGCCTCGCGGTGCAGATGCTGGCGTTCAGTGAAGGAGTCCTGCTGGCCGAACGCGGCGGCCTCGACCGGAGCGTGGCACTCGACGTCCTGACCCACAGCGCCATCGGCTCCCCGATGCTGCAGGCCCGGGCGCCGCTCGTGCAGGAGCTGCCCGAGGAGGCCTGGTTCGACATCGCCATGATGCAGAAGGACCTCCAGCTGGCGCTCGGCAGCGGGCGGGACGAGGGTCTCTGGCTGCCGTCGACGATCGTGGCCGAGGAACTGCTCGGCATCGCTCGGGAGGCCGGCTTCGAGCACCGGGACATCGCGGCCGTGTTCAGCGTGCTCGCCCACCTGCCGGCGTCGGGTCGAGCACCCGGATCGGCAACACCGTGACGACCGCGCCGGAGGGCCGGCCACGCGGACGTCCCCGCAGCGAGAGGGCGCGCACCGCGATCCTGGACGCCGCCATGGCCGAGCTGCTCGAGCGGGGCCTGCACGCGATGAGCATGGACGACGTCGCTCGGCAGGCGGGGGTCAGCAAGGCAACCATCTATCGGTGGTGGCCCTCCAAGGAGCGGCTGGCCCTCGACGCACTGGCTGTCGAATGGTCCGCCTCAGCACCGGTCGGCGAACGGGACACCGGCAGCCTGCGCGAAGACCTGCTGACGCGTTTTCGCCCGTGGGTGCGACAGCTGAACGCCAAGGCCTATGCCCCTGTCGTGGCCGGCCTGGTGGCCGAGGCGCAGACCGATCCGGAGTTCGCCGAGCTCTACCGGGAGCACTTCGTCCGGCCCCGCCGGGACGCGACCCGAGAGCTCCTCGTCCGGGCCCGCGACCGCGGCGAGATCGCCGAGGGCACGAGCCTCGAGCTCACCCTCGATCTGCTGTACGGCCCGATCTACCACCGGCTGCTGCACGGACACGCCCCTCTGACCGAGCGATTCGCCCAGCAGGTCATCGACCACGTCATCACCGCAATCCGCAAGAACAACTGAGACCAAGAACAACTGAGACAAGGAGATTTCCATGTACCTGCGCCAGATCGGCGAGAGCAAGGTCAGCGCCATCGGACTCGGCGGCATGCCGATGTCGATCGAGGGCCGGCCGGAGGAGTCCCGCTCCATCGCCGCCATCCATGCCGCCCTCGACAGCGGCATCACCCTCATCGACACCGCCGACGCCTACCACGTGGGCGCCGACGAGGTCGGACACAACGAGTCCCTGATCGCGCGGGCCCTGGCGTCGTACGGCGCCGGCACCTCCGACGTGCTGGTCGCCACCAAGGGCGGCCACCTCCGTCCGGGTGACGGCAGGTGGACCCTCGACGGCTCCCCGGAGCACCTGCGGCAGGCGTGCGATGCGTCGCTGCGCCGCCTCGGGGTCGAGGCGATCGGGCTCTACCAGTTCCACCGGCCCGACCCGACGGTGCCGTACGACGTCTCGATCGGGGCGATCCGCGACCTGCTCGACGCCGGCAAGATCAGGATGGCGGGAATCTCGAACGCCGACCCGCAACAGATCCGGATCGCGCAGGAGATCCTGGGCGGCCGGCTCGTGTCGGTGCAGAACCAGTTCTCCCCTGCCTTCAGGTCCAGCGAGCCCGAGCTCCGGCTCTGCGACCAGCTGGGCATCGCGTTCCTACCGTGGAGTCCGCTCGGAGGCATCAAGAACGCATCCGACCTCGGCGCCAGCTTCCGGCCTTTCGCCGACGTCGCCCAGGAGGTCGACGCCACGCCGCAGCAGGTCACCCTCGCCTGGATGCTCGCGCAGTCCCCGGTGGTCATTCCCATCCCCGGCTCGAGCAGGCCCGAGACCATCCGCGCGTCGGCCGCAGCCGTCGACCTCCAGCTCTCGCCCGAGCAGGTGGCGAGGCTGGACCGGGCGTGACCACGCAGCAGCTGGCCCCGCGCGTCGCGCCCACCCGACCGCAGGGACCACTGCCCGTGCTGCTGGTCGGCCTGACCGTGGTCACCGGTCTGGTCGACGCGTTCAGCTACCTGAGCCTGGGCCATGTGTTCGTGGCGAACATGACCGGCAACGTGATCTTCCTGGGCCTGTCCCTGTCCGGTGTCGGCGCCATCTCGATCGCGGCCAGCCTGCTCGCGGTGGTCGCCTTCGCCCTCGGCGCGGCGCTGGGCGGGCGGTGGGCCACCGGCCGGGACATCCACCGCGGGCGGCTGCTCGCGGCCGCGACCTGCGTCCAGGCGGCCGTGGTCCTGGTCGCCGCCGTCCTCGCGAGCGCTGCCGGTACGACGGGCCTGGCGGTCCGGCTGGTCCTGATCGGGTTGCTGGCACTCGCGATGGGCGGCCAGAACGCCGTCGCGCGCCGTCTGGCCGTCCCCGACCTGACCACCACCGTGCTGACCCTGACGGTGACCGGCCTGGTCGCCGACGCCACCTCGTCCTCCGTGCGGATCCGGCGGCTGATCTCGGTGCTGTCGATGCTCGCCGGCGCGCTCGCCGGGGGCCTCCTGCTGCGCTGGGCATCCCCCGCTGCGCCGCTCTGGCTGGCCGGAGGGCTACTCGTCGCCTGCGCCGCGGCCGCCCGAGCCGCGACCAACCGTCCTGACGCTGCGGCCTGGCAGTAGCCGGCTCGGCGTCAAGACAGGTGCCGGCGCAGGAAGTGCAGCTGGTGGGCGAGAGCAGGCTCGAACCAGTCGCTGCCGGGCCAGACGTCGAAGTGGTCGCACGGGTAGTGCCGGACCTCGGCGCGGCCGGCCGCGGCGGCCTTGGCAGACGCCTGAGGCGGGGCGCTGCGGTCGAAGTCGGCGATCTGGACGAGCAGCGGGCAGCGCAGCGACTTCGCGTGCTTCCCGGGCCGGTGGCCGCCCAGCTCCAGGCCGACCGAGGCGTCGATCTCGTTGCGCCACGTCGGTCCGGCGAGCGCGGTGTACGCCTCGAGGTGGCCGGGCAGCGTCAGGGCGCCGAGCTCGCCCGGTCGCGCGACGACCGGCATCATCACGGCCTGGCCGCCGCGGAGCGAGGAGACCCGGCTACGGAAGCCAGCGGCGGTCGAGCGGAGGATCGCCCGCGGCGGGTGGTGCTGCAGCGCCAGCAGCCCGGCCGCCCTGCCGTCGACGAGGGGCACCAGCGAGACCACCGCGGCGACGTCGTCGCGGCCGACCGCAGCGGCGAGCACGTGGCCGCCGGACACGGAGACTCCCCAGAGCACCACCCGGGAGCCATCGACGCCGGGCAGCCGGGCGGCCGCGGCCATCGCGGCGCGGTAGTCCTCGAGCTGCCCGGCCAGGCTGACCCACTGCCGCGGCGTACCGCCCGAGGAGCCGAAGCCTCGGTAGTCGAAAGCGAGTACGTCGAGGCCGGCCTCGGCCAGCCCGGTGGCGAACGGCTCGAGCCCGGAGTCCTTGGTGCCGCCGTGGCCGTGCGCCATGACCACGCACGGCCGGCCGTGCGGACCCTCGAAGGCGTCGCCGACGCCGGTGAAGTGCCAGCCGTCGAGCTCGACGCCCTCGGAGGGGAAGCTGACCTGGTCGTGCTTGCCCTGCCGAGTCATGGGCGCACCTCGCCGTAGATGGTGTGCAGCCAGACGGTGACGACCGCCTCGACGAGCAGCTCGCGGTCGAGCGGTCCGCCGAGAGCGAGGCGCTCCAGCATCCGGTCGTTCAGCTCGAGCAGCACGCTCGCCAGCGCGGTGGCGTCGGTGCCGGCCGGAGCGGCTCCGGAGGTGCGCTCGCTCTCGATCACCCCCGCGACCACGGGGACGAACGACTCCCGGTCGCTGTCCCACAGCTCGCGCACGGTCGCGCTGCTCGCGCGGGCGTCGAGGGCGGCACGGAACAGGTGCTCGTGCTTGTCCCACGTGGAGAACAGCGCGCGCACCATCGCGTCGATGTTCTCGGCCGGGGCCCCGTCGCCGCGGAGCTGGTCGGCGGGGGCGAACGACTCGTCGTACATCTCCTCCATGAGGGCCGCGACCGCGCTGGCCTTGTTCTCGAAGTAGAAGTAGAACGCCGAGCGGGTCACGCCGGCGCGCCGCGAGATGTCGGCGATGTTGATCGAGTCGAGACTGCCGTCGCGCAGGTGGTGGTCGAGCGACTCGAGCAGCGCCGTACGCCGCCGGTCCCCCCGGGCAGGCTGCTCGCTCATGATCCGACCAGCGCCCGGCCCCGGCCGGCCGGGATCTCACGGGCCCGCAGGTCGTGCTCGTAGACGAAGTAGTCGACCTGCTGGGTGTGCCGCGGCCGGTCGGTGACGTGGCCGAGGTAGAGCTGCTCGTCGGCCGTGATCACCCGCTCCATCTCGTCGACGTCGGGCAGGGCGTACGCGCCCACGGCGTACGCCGCGAGCAGCCGGGCCTGTGCCTCGACGAACGGGAACAGCGTCGGCACCGCCTGGGCGAACCCCATGAACGCCAGGTCGGTGCGGCCAGGCTTGAACATCCGCTTGAACAACCGGATCACGTTGCCGGGCGCGCTCAGGAAGTCCTGGTCGAAGAACGGGAAGGTGATGTTGTAGCCGGTCGCGTAGACGATCACGTCCACGTCCGTGCTGGTGCCGTCCTCGAAGTGGACGGTATGACCGTCGAGCCGGCTGACGTCGGGCTTGGGTACGACGTCGCCCGAGCCGAGCCGCAGCGGCAGCTCCACCGACTGGGTCGGGTGCGCCTCGAAGAACTTGTGGTTGGGCTTCGGCAGTCCGTAGAGCTCCGGGTTGGAGCCGGTCATGAACTGCATCTTCTGGACGAGCTTGCGCTGCCAGGCCAGCGGGATGTGCGGGGAGGTCGCGAAGTACTTGTCGGCCGGGAGGCCGTACATGTACTTCGGCACGATCCACGCACTGCTGCGCGTCGACAGGGTGACCTGGTTCTGCAGCGCCTTGCCGGAGAGCTCCACGGCTATGTCGGCCGCGCTGTTGCCGAGGCCGACGACCAGGATCCGCGTGCCGTTGAGGTCCAGCGGTTCGGTCGGGTCGATGTAGTGGTGGGAGTGGAAGGACTTGCCGTCGAAGTGGCCCGGGAACTCCGGCGTCCGCGGGTCCCAGTGATGACCGTTGGCGATGACGAGGAACTCGAACTCGCGGGTCGCGCCGGCCTGGTCGGTGATCGCCCAGCCACCACCGGCCCGCGGCTCGGCGTGCGCGACGCCGTTGCGGAACTCGATGCGGTCGAGCAGGCCGAACGCGTCGGCGTACGCGTCGAGGTAGGCCTTGATCTGGGTGTGGTGCGGAAAGTCGGGGTAGTCCTCCGGCATCGGGAAGTCCTTCAGGGACAGCCGGTGCTTGCTGGTGTCGATGTGCAGCGAGCGGTAGGCGCTGCTGTGCCCGTTGGGGTTGCCGAACGCCCAGTTGCCGCCGACCCGGTCGGAGGCCTCGAAGCAGGTGTAGGGCACGCCGTAGTCGCCGAGCATCTTCCCGGCCACCAGCCCGCTGATGCCGGCGCCGATCACCGCCGTGCCGGGCCGCTGCAGGGGTGGCATGCGGGGGACGCTAGGCACTAACTTGACACGCGTCAAGTACGGCTGGGCTCACGCTGGGAGGGCGCATGGACCGGGTGGCGGTCGTGGTGGGTGGCGCGTCGGGGATCGGGGCGGCGTGCGCGACGGCCCTGGCCGAGGACGGCTGCGACGTGGTCGTCGCCGACCTCACCAGTGGGACGGACGGTGGCGCGGACGTGGTCTGCGACGTGACGTCCGAGGAGGCAGTGGCTGCCCTCTTTGACGGGGTCGTCGCGTCCCACGGCCGGGTCGACGTCGTGGTGAACAGCGCTGGTACGTCGACGCTGGCGGCGGTCGTCGACCACGACCTCGGCGAGTGGCGCCGGGTCGTCGACGTCTGCCTCACCGGTGCGTTCCTGGTGATCAAGCACGCCGGCCGGGCGCTCGGCGCCGGCGGCTCGATCACCTCGATCACCTCGCTCAACGCCCGGCAGCCCGGCGGCGGGCTCGCGGCGTACTGCTCGGCGAAGGCGGGGCTGGCGATGCTCACCCAGGTCTCCGCGCTGGAGCTGGGATCGCGCGGCATCCGGGTCAACGCCGTCTCCCCCGGGCTGGTGATCACGCCGCTGACCGCGCCCGCCCTCGACATCGCCGGTATCGAGGACGACTACACCGCGAACACCCCGCTCGGCCGGTCCGGTACGCCGGAGGAGATCGCCGAGGCGGTGGTGTTCTGCTCACGCGCGGCGTGGCTGACCGGCGAGGTGATGGACCTCAACGGCGGCGCGCACCTGATGCGCTACCCGGACCTGCTGGGCCACGTGACCCGGGCGTTCAGCTGAACCGGTAGATCACGTGCGTCGCCTTGGGCGACGCGTGCACCTCGACCGGCTCCGCCTTCAGGTCGGCGAGGTCGTCGAAGAGCCGCTCGCCCCGGCCGAGCACCACCGGGATGTGGTTGAGCATGATCTCGTCGATCACTCCGGCCGCGAGGCCCTGGCGGACGGCGCTGGCGCCGCCGGCGATGGTGACGGTCTGGTCACCGGCGGCCGCGATCGCCTGCTCCATCGCGGCGTCGAAGCCGTCGACGAAGTGGAACGTCGTCCCGCCCTCCATCTCGACCGGGTCGTGCGGGTGGTGGCTGAGCACGAAGACGGGCGCGTGGTACGGCGGGTCCTCGCCCCACCAGCCGCGCCACATCTCGCCACCGTCGGCATCGCCCCACTCGCCCCGGACCGGGCCGTACATGTTGCGGCCCATCACGTAGGCGCCGCGCGGCGCCATGATCCGGTCGGTCATCGCCTGGTCGACGTCGGAGCGAGGCTCGTCGATGTGCCAGCGGTGCAGGTCGAAACCGCCGAGGCCGAGCGGGTTCTCCTGGCTCTGGTCGGGACCGGCGACGTAGCCGTCGAGGGAGATGGACAGGTGTGCGGTGACGTGGGACATGGCGCTCTGACTCCTTGCGTGGTGGGGACTCATCGGTCATCCGAACAGCGACCGCACGAGCAGGACAAGCGCCGAGGCCGAGCTGACCAGCAGGACGGCGGGCCGGACGACGTGTGCCGGGATCGAGCGCCGGGCCAGCGCACCGAGCAGCGCGCCGACGGCCAGGAACGGGAGGAGCTCGGACGCGGAAACGACCTGCTCCTTGGTGAGGTCGCCGGTGACGAACAGGGCGATCAGGGACAGGGTGGCGCCGACGAGGAAGTACACCGCCATCGTCGTGCGGATCTCCCGGGCCGGCCGGTGCTGGTAGACGATCGCGATCGGTGGCCCACCGATCGAGGTCGCGGTGCCGGTGATGCCGCTGGCGAAGCCGGCGAGCGAGAGCGTCGCCCGGTTCACCGGGACCGTCACCGCGCGCCAGGTGACCGCGGCCGCGAGCAGCACGACGACGCCGATCGCGATGCCGAGCTCGCGCGCGGTCAGGGTGGTCACCACCCACACTCCGACCACCGTCCCGGGCAACCGGGCCGGCAGCGACCACAGCAGCCCGCTCCAGTCGATGTCGTGGTGGTCGTTGACCAGGGTCAGGCAGGGCATCAGCACCGCGACCATCAGCAGCGCACCCGGCATCAGCGCCGGCTCGAGGAGCGCGGTCACCGGCGCCGCGACCAGACCGACTCCGAGGCCCACCGCCGACTGGACCACGGACCCGACGAGGACCGCCGCCGCGATCACGGCGTACGTCGTCGGGTCCACGCGACCATCCTGTCCGGGTCAGGTGGCGGACCGGGCAGCCGGGGGCAGATCGGCGGGGTCGGCCGGCGGCGCGGACAGCGGATCCTCGGGGAGCGCGTCGACCTGCTCCCGGCACCAGCTGCTGACCTCGCGGCGGCCGGTGAGGACGTCGTCGCGGAACTGCGACCAGGACACCCACTCCCAGGCCTCGACCTCGGCGGGGTCGGGGTGCGGGTCGCCGGACGCGGTGGCTGTGAAGACCGGGCACATCTCGTTCTCCACGATGCCTGCGAAGGGTCCGTTGTCCATCACCGCGCGGTAGCGGAACGCCGGCAGCAGGAGAGCCAGCTCTTCGAGGTCGAGGCCGAGCTCCTGGCCCACCCGGCGGCGTACGGCGTCGGCGATCGGCTCGCCCGGTCCCGGGTGGCCACAGCAGCTGTTCGTCCAGACCCCGCCGAACGTCGGCTTGGCCAGCGCGCGCTGAGTGACGAGCAGCCGCCCGTCGCCGTCGAAGACGTAGCAGGAGAACGCGAGGTGCAGCAGGGTGTCCGTCCCGTGTACCTCGGCCTTGGCGGCGGTGCCGATCGCATTCCCGTCCTCGTCGAGGAGGACGACCTCCTCGCCGGTCATGGCGGCAGTCATGCCGGACGTGCCAGCTGGTCGACGAAGCCCGCGAACACCCGCGGCAGCCGGGCCGCGAGCGGCACGATCCGGCGGCGCAGCATCGGGACCCGGGACGACGAGAGCAGGGCGTGGGTGAGCAGCTCGTGCCGTCGGCCGAGCTTCTTGTACGCCGCTTCGTACTGCTCCGGCCTGCCCCGAACGACCGCCT
>JAWWPK010000504.1:0-26400 GCA_033854925.1 Nocardioidaceae bacterium
CTCGCCGAGCACCTCGGTGAACCACTCGTGCGCGGCCGGGTCGGCCAGCGCCGCCTGGAACGGGGTGACCCTGAAGACGGTGACGTCCACGAGATGCATACCGGTCGCGGGCGGTACGTCCAGGTCCGCGTGGCCCGGCGCCGAGACCGTCAGCCCGCCGTCGGCCCGCAGCCGGGGACGGACCAGCAGCATCTCGCGGTGCTCCCGGACGGTGACGGTCTCGCCGGTGTCGTCGACGAGCATCCAGCGTCGGTCGCCCGCCAGCCCCCAGGGCTCGAGCACGGCGGTCTCGAGCTGCTCACCCCGGCAGGACTTCACGGGGAACCGGCGCAGCTCCGTGAGGGACAGCGGCGCCGGGTCGGTCACGCCCTCATCGTGTCAGGAGCAAGTGCCGGAGACAGAAACGTCGCGAGGTGCTTCCTCACGGACTCCGGGTCGTCCGCGTCCACGCGGCGGCCGGGGATGCCGACGAGCGACACGAGCACCCGGATCACCCACTCGGCGGCATCCCGCACGTCGAGCCCTGCGCGCACGAGGCCGCGTCCCTGGGCGGCGCCGAGCTCGGCCACCCAGAAGTCGAACAGGCCCGGGACGATGTCGTTGACGTAGGTGCCCATCACCTGGGCATAGGCCGCGGGTTCGGCGTCCGCGAGCTCCAGCGCGAGCGGCCCGAGGGGCGACTCGCGCGAGAGCTGCACCGCCTCGGTCACCATCCCCGCCACGTCCTCGGCCGCCGAGATCCGCGTGTGCGCGGCTGCCCAGAACTTCTCGTCGCGGCGGATCAGCGCCGCCGAGACGAGGGTGCTCTTGTCGCTGAAGAGGCGGTACACGTAGGCACGGGACAGCCCCGCCTCGGCCGCCACGCCGGCGACCGTCGTACGCCGAATGCCGTCGCGGCGCAGGCACGCCTCGGTGGCGTCGAGGATCCGTTCGCGGGCGGTCACGGATCCGAGTGTAGACACTTGCGCAATAGTGTCTACAGCCCTACTTTCACCTCATGGGCTTCCTCCAGCCGAACCTCCCGGACCTCGACCTGACGACCTGGCAGCGCGGTTCGCGCCAGGACCGGATGCGGCCACTCGTCCGGCACTTCGGCGAGGTCGGCTTCGGCTCGCCGGACATCGTCACGATCGTCTACGTCGTCAAGATCGCCGTCTACGTGCTCATCGGCTGGCTCTTGATCCTGTCCACCCCGGGCATCGACGGGTTCACCTCGGTCTCGGACTGGTGGCGCGACCCGATCGTCTTCTACAAGGCCGTCGTCTGGACGATGCTGTTCGAGGTGCTCGGGCTCGGCTGTGGCTTCGGTCCCCTCAACCTCCGCTTCACGCCCCCGCTGGGCTCGTTCCTCTACTGGCTCCGGCCGCGCACCATCCGGCTGCCACCGTGGCCCGACCGGGTGCCGGGCACCAAGGGGGACAGCCGGACCGTCCTCGACGTGGTGCTCTATGCCGGGCTCATCGTCTCGCTGACGTACGCCGTCCTCGGCGAGCTGCCGCGCTGGCAGGTCTACGTCGCCCTCGGACTGCTCGCCGCGATCGGCCTGCGCGACAAGACGATCTTCCTGGCCGCCCGCTCCGAGGTCTACGCGACCCTGGCGGTCACCTACCTGTTCGTGGCCGGCGACCAGGTCGTGGCGGCCAAGCTGGTGATGGTCGCGATCTGGTGGGGCGCGGCCACCTCCAAGCTGAACCGGCACTTCCCCTACGTCGTCGCCGCGATGATGAGCAACAGCCCGGTGTGGCGGCGCAAGGAGATCAAGCGGAGGTTCCACCGCGACTTCCCGGACGACCTGCGCCCGTCGCGCATCTCGGCGTTCCTGGCCCACGCCGGCACCGTCGTGGAGTTCGGGGCGCCGCTGTTCCTGCTGCTCGGTGACGGCGGGATGGTCACCAAGGTCGCCGCCGTGGTGATGATCTGCTTCCACCTCAACATCATCAGCAGCGTGCCGATGGGCGTCCCGCTGGAGTGGAACGTCTTCATGATCCTGGGCATCCTGACGCTGTTCGTCGCCCAGGCCGGCGCCCACCCGAACGACCTGGTGCACCCGCTGCCGGTGATCGCGCTGATGCTGGTCGTGGTCGGGACCGTCGTGCTCGGCAACCTGTTCCCGGGCAAGGTCTCCTTCCTTCCGGCGATGCGCTACTACGCCGGCAACTGGGACACCTCGCTGTGGTGCTTCCGCGGCGCCGCGATCGACAAGATGGACGCGAACCTGGTCAAGGCGTCACTCATGCCGCACCAGCAGCTGGAGAAGATCTACGGCGCCGACCAGGTCGCGCTGACCATGCACCTCGGGTACGCCTTCCGGGCCTGCCACACCCACGGCCGGGCCCTGTTCACGCTGGTCCCGCGGGCCTGCGGCCCCGGGCACGAGGACTACTTCGTCCTCGACGGCGAGATGGTGGCCGGCACCGCGCTGGGCTGGAACTTCGGCGACGGCCACCTGCACGACGAGCAGCTCATCGACGCCCTCCAGAAGCGCTGTCACTTCGAGCCCGGCGAGGTGCGGGTGGTGATCCTCGAAGCGCAGCCGTTCCACAAGCACACCCAGGCCTACCGGCTGGTCGACGCGGCGACCGGCGAGCTCGAGCGTGGGTACGTCGAGGTCAAGGACCTCGTGGACAGGCAGCCGACCGACCACGACGTCCCCGTGCACGTGACGTCGGCCGCACCTGCCACAGCGTGAACACCCCACGGCGTTCTTCGCCTCCCCCGCTGCGCTCCTCCACCGAACAACGCCGCGGGGACCCCGAAAAGCGATGACCCTCGACGCCGTCGTCGTCGGCGCCGGGCCCAACGGGCTGGCCGCCGCGGTCGCGCTCGCGCTGGCCGGCCGGTCGGTCACGGTGCTCGAGGGCGCGGACACGATCGGCGGCGGCACCCGGACCGGGGAGCTGACCGTGCCCGGTCTCCTGCACGACCTCTGCTCGGCAGTGCACCCGTTCGCCATCGCCTCGCCGTTCCTGGCCTCGCTGCCGCTGGCCGAGCACGGCCTGGTCTGGCGGCACCCCGAGGTCGACCTCGCGCACCCGCTGGACGACGGGACGGCGGGCGTGATGGTCCGGTCGCTCGACGACACCTGCGCCGGGCTGGGTCCGGACGGGAAGGCCTGGCGCCGCGTCTTCGAACCCCTCACCCGCGGCTTCGACGAGCTGGCCGGTGACGTGCTCGGGCCGGTGCTGCGCTGGCCCGGCCACCCGCTGAGGATGGCGAAGTTCGGGCTCCGCGCCGGGCTGCCGGCCACCGTGCTCGCCGGCCGGTTCCGGACGCCTCAGGCCAGGGCCCTGTTCGCCGGCTCCGCGGCGCACATCTTCCGCCCGCTCAACCGGCCCGCGACGGCCTCGGTCGGCGTGATGCTGACGGCCGCCGGGCACGTGCACGGCTGGCCGGTCCCCGAGGGCGGCTCCGCGTCGATCACCAGGGCGCTGGCCTCGCTGCTGACCGAGCTGGGCGGCACCGTGGTGACCGGTCACCCGGTGCGCGGCCGCGCCGACCTGCCGGCGTCCCGGGTCACCCTCTTCGACACCGGCCCAGAGACGGTCGCGGAGGTGTACGGCGACGCGCTGCCCGGCCGGACCCGGCGCGCGTACCGCCGCTACCGGCACGGCCCGGCGGCGTACAAGGTCGACCTGGCGGTCCGCGGGGGCGTGCCCTGGACCAACGAGTCGGCGCGCAAGGCCGGCACCGTGCACGTCGGCGGCACGCTGGAGGAGATCGCCGACACCGAGGCGGCGGTCTGCGCCGGACGGATGCCGGACCGGCCGTTCGTGCTCGTGGCGCAACAGTCGCTGGCCGACCCGACGCGCGCCGTGGGCGACCTGCACCCGGTCTGGGCCTACGCGCACGTGCCGACCGGGTGGGACGGGCCGGGCGAAGAGGTGGTGCTCGACCAGCTCGAGCGGTTCGCGCCCGGGTTGCGGGAGCGGGTGGTGGCGAGCGCGGTGCGGACGCCGGCCGGGTTCGCGGCCGACAACCCCAACTACGTCGGTGGCGACATCGTCGGCGGCGCCAACGACCTGCGCCAGCTGGTGGCCCGGCCCCGGCTGGCCGCGGACCCGTACGCCACCGGCCTCCCGGGGGTCTACCTCTGCACGGCGGCGACGCCGCCCGGCGCCGGGGTGCACGGCATGTGCGGCTACCGCGCCGCCACCCGGGCGCTGCGGTGGCTCGCTCGTGACTCCCGAGGTGGTTGAGTGGCGCGGTGACGACCGTCGACTGTGACGTGGTGGTGCTGGGGCTGGGTCCTGGTGGGGAGCACGCGGCGCGGAAGCTCGGCGAGGCCGGGCTCGACGTGGTCGGTGTCGACGAGGCTCTGGTCGGCGGCGAGTGTCCGTTCTGGGGCTGTACGCCGTCCAAGCTGATGGTCCGGCCCGCGGACCTGATCGCCGAGGTGCACCGAGCGGACCGGCTGGCCGGCGAGGCCCGGGTCCGGCCGGACTGGTCGCTGGTCGCGGCGCGGATCCGGGAGGCCAACCACGACTGGACCGACGGCCAGCACGTCGAGCCCCTCGAGGACGCCGGAGTCCGGATCGTCCGCGGCCACGGCCGGCTCGACGGGCCGGGCGTGGTCCGGGTCGAGAAGGACGGCGTGACGACGGTGCTGCGTGCCTCCCGCGGCGTACTGCTCAACACCGGCACCGAGCCGCTGCGGCCACCGATCGACGGGCTGGAGCACACGCCGTACTGGACCAACCGCGAAGCCATGGAGGTCACCGAGGTCCCCGACCGGCTGGTCGTGGTCGGCGGGGGACCCAACGGACTGGAGCTCGCCCAGGTGTTCGCGCGCTACGGCGCCCGGGTGACGCTGCTCGAGGCGTCCGGCCGGATCGCGGCCTCCGAGGAACCCGAGGCCAGCGAGGTGCTCACGACGGTCTTTCGCGATGAAGAGGTCGACGTGCGGGCCGACGCCAAGGTCGCGCGGGTCGACCACGACGGGGAGTTCCGGCTGCGGGTCGGCGACGACACGATCAGCGCGGACCAGCTGCTGGTCGCGGTCGGCCGGAGCACCAACCTCGGGGACGTCGGCCTCGAGACGGTCGGCCTCGACCCCGAGGCGTCCACCATCGAGATCGACGGGCACATGCGCGCCGGTGAGCGGCTCTGGGCGGTCGGCGACATCACCGGCAAGGGCGCGCTGACGCACGTCTCGCGCTACCAGGCGTCTGGCGCGGTCGCCGACATCCTCGGCCAGGACGGGCCGCCCGCGGACTACCGGGCGGTCTCGCGGGTCACCTTCACCGACCCGGAGCTCGCCGCGGTCGGGATGACCGAGCAGCAGGCCCGCGACGCCGGTCTCGCCGTCAGGGTCGGGCTGGCCCAGGTCGAGCGGTCCGCCCGGGGCTGGCTGCACGGGCCGGGCACCACCGGCATCGTGAAGGTGGTGGAGGACGCCGACCGGGGCGTGCTGGTCGGCGCGACCGTCGTGGCGCCGTACGGCGGCGAGGTGATCGGGATGCTGGTCACCGCGGTGCACGGCGAGGTGCCGGTCGCCCGGCTGCGGACGATGCACTACGCCTACCCGACCTTCCACCGCAGCATCGAGGCGGCGCTCAAGCGACTGGGCTGAGCGGACCACCATCCGGCGGCAGGGTTTCGACCACTCGCGCAGCGGGTACGCGCCGCAGGACGGCCGTATCCAGGGGCGGCCGCGAGGAGGAGCCATGTCGCAGCACACCCACCACCTGTCCGACGACACCAGCGACCGGCTCTACACGCCCGAGGAACTCGAGTCGTACGCCGCTGCGGAGGACCGCCCGGACGGCCAGCCGGCCCACGACTGGTCGCGGCCGGCCCCGCCGGCCGGGCCGCCGACCGCGGGCAGCTACCGGCCGGACCCGCTGAGCGACCCGCTGCCCGAGGTCGAGCACACGGTGATCCGCCCGCGTCCGGTGCTGCCGGCCCCACCCCCTGCCCCGTCTCATGCCCCGCCCGTGACCCCGCGGCGCCAGGTGACACCGGCCGCAGGCCCACCGACTGGTCCGCCGGCCGGTCCGCCCAGCGGCCCGCCCCCCGGGCCTCCGGCGCGACCGGTCGGCGGTCCACCCGCCGGCCCGCCGGCCAACCCATCGGCCGGCGCCGAACCGCGCCGCTTCATGACCGCGACGGACTTCCTCGAGCGCCGCGCCGACGCGGCCGAGCCCGGCCCCGCGAACTGGGGCTGGCGCGGTCGGGTCCGCCGCTGGAGCGGCGGGTCCATCAAGCCGAAGATGGGGCCGGCGGAGCGCGCCTACGAGCAGGACCGGGCGCTGATCCAGAAGGACTTCGACGGCCCCGTCACCATCGCCTTCATCAACCCGAAGGGCGGCGCCGCCAAGACCACCGGCGTGCTGGCCGCCGGCTACACGTTCGGCACCGTCCGCGGCGGTGGCGTGGTCGCCTGGGACAACAACGAGACCCGCGGCACCCTGGGCATCCGAGGCTCGCGCAGCACCCACACCAAGACCACGAAGGAGCTGCTGGGCGACCTGAGCAAGTTCGCCGACGTGAGCCAGTCGCGGATCGGCGACCTCGGGTCCTACGTCCGCTCGCAGGGCGACGCCCACTTCGACGTGCTGGCCTCCGACGAGAGTGCGAACGTCACCGGCCAGATCCACGCCGACGACTTCAACTCGATCCACCAGCTGATGATGCGGTTCTACCGCGTGATCCTGGTCGACACCGGCAACAACATGCGGGCCGAGAACTGGCTGGCCGCGGCCGACGCCGCCGACCTGCTCGTGGTCACCTCGACGGTCCGCGAGGACACCGGCTACAGCGGCCTGTGGATGCTCGACGCGCTCCAGGACGCCGGCTACCAGAACCTGAAGTACAAGACCGTCACCGTGCTCTCCGATCCGTCGACGACGGTGGACAGCAAGCTGGCGGCGGACCTGGTCGACGTCTACCAGCAGCGCACCCGGGGCGTCTACCGCGTGCCCTACGACCCGGCGCTGGTGGCCGGCTCGGTGCTGCCCTACAACCAGCTCTCGCACGGCACCCGGATGAGCTGGCTGCGGGCCTGCGCGGGAATGGCCTCGGCGCTCTAGGTCTTGAGACCGGCATGCGCGCCATCGTCTTCACCGAGCCCGGTGACTCCTCCGTCCTGACCCTGGTCGACCGAGACCTGCCCGAGCCCGGGCCGGGCGAGGTGCGGGTGCGGCTGGTCCGGGCCGGGGTCAACCCGACCGACTGGAAGCGGCGGCAGAACCCGCAGGACTTCGACGAAGTCACTCCGGGACAGGACGGCGCGGGCGTGATCGACGCGGTCGGCGCCGGCGTCGACGGGCTGGCGGCCGGCGACCGGGTCTGGCTGCTGCTGGCGCAGCGCGAGAGGGCGCACGGCACCGCGGCTGAGTACACGGTGCAGAGCGCCTCGCATGTCGTACCGCTGCCGGACGGCGCGTCCTACGACCTGGGTGCCTCGCTCGGCGTACCGGCGGTGACCGCGCACCGGGCGCTGACGTCTGGTGAGTTCGGGCCCTCGCGGCTCGGACCCGGAACCCTGGACGGGATGACCGTGCTGGTCGCCGGGGGAGCGGGCGCGGTCGGCAACGCCGCCATCCAGCTTGCCCGGTGGTCCGGCGCGACCGTGGTCACGACGGTGAGCAGCCCGGAGAAGGCGGCGATGGCTGCCGCTGCGGGCGCCGACCACGTGGTGAACTACCGCGAGGGCGACACCGAGGCCGCGATCCGGGCGGTGGCGCCGGACGGGGTGGACCTGGTGGTCGAGGTGGCCCCGGCCCAGAACAACGAGCTCGACGTCGCGGTCACCAAGGTGCACGGCACCATCGCGGTCTATGGCAACAACGGCGGCGACGAGCTGACCGTGGCCCTGCGCTCGATCTTCTCCAAGAACCTGCGCTACCAGTTCCTCATCCTCTACACCCTCGACGACCGGCTGGTGCAGGCCGCGGTCGAGGACCTCGCCGAGGCGCTCCGCGCCGGCGCACTCCGGGTCGGCGACGAGTTCGGCATCCCCCTGCACCACTTCTCGCTCGACCAGACGGCGGCCGCGCACGACGCCGTCGAGCAGGGCGCGGTCGGCAAAGTGCTCCTCGATATCGCCGCCCCCTGACCCCTCCACATTCCCGCCGACCCGTCGTTACTGCTCGTCAGTAACGACGGCTCGGCGTGCTTGAAGGTCGGTGACCCGTCGCTACTGCTCGTCAGTAACGACGGTTCGGCGTCGGCGGAAGACACTTGACACGCGTCAATTACGTTGGCTGAATCTGCCCGGTGACGAGAGCAGCGGGCCGCCCGATCAAAGTCGTGCAGTGGGCCACCGGTGGGGTGGGGAAGGCGGCGATCGAGGGGGTGCTCAGCCATCCCGACCTGGAGCTGGTCGGCTGCTGGGTGCACTCGGCCGAGAAGCACGGCAGGGACGTCGGGGAGATCCTCGGCGTCGGCCCGGTGGGGGTGGCCGCAACCAGCAGCGCCGAGGAGATCCTCGCGCTGGACGCGGACTGCGTCGTCTACAGCCCGCTGGTGCCGAACGACGTCGAGGTCGCGGCGCTGTTGCGCTCCGGCAAGAGCGTGGTGACGCCGGTGGGGTGGATCTACCCCGACCCGGCCAAGGTCGTCGCCATCGAGGCGGCGTGTGTGGAAGGCGGCTCGACGCTGCACGGCACCGGCATCCACCCGGGTGGGATCACCGAGCGGTTCCCGCTGATGATCTCGTCGGTGAGCGCGCGGATCACCCACGTGCGGGCCGAGGAGTTCTCCGACATCCGGACGTACGGCGCACCGGACGTGATCCGGCACGTGATGGTCTTCGGCGGCACGCCCGAGGAGGCGTTGGCCAGCCCGATGGCCGCGCTGCTCGGCGGCGGCTTCCGGTCCTCGGTGCGGATGGTGGTGGCCGAGCTGGGCTTCGGCGCCGACCCGCACATCGAGACCCTCCAGGAGGTGGCGGTCGCGACCGCCCCGATCGAGTCGCCGATCGGCGTGATCGAGCCGGGGCTGGTCGCTGCCCGGCGGTTCCACTGGCGGGCGCTGGTCGACGGCGTACCGGTGGTGACCGCCACCGTGAACTGGCTGATGGGCGAGAAGCACCTCGACCCGGACTGGAGCTTCGGCCCCGAGGGTGAGCGGTTCGAGGTCGAGGTCACCGGTGACCCGAGCGTGAAGCTGACCTTCAAGGGGCTTCAGCCGGAGACGATCGAGGCCGGCCTGGTCCGGAACCCGGGCGTCGTCTCCACCGCCAACCACTGCGTGAACGCGATCCCGTACGTCGTGGCCGCCGAGCCGGGCATCAAGACCTACCTCGACCTGCCGCTCATCGCGGGCCGCGCGGCACCGCAGGTCGGAACGGGTCGGTGAACAGCCGGTGATCCTCGACAGCTTCCGCCTCGACGGCAGGGTCGCGATCGTCACCGGAGGGGGCCAGGGGATCGGTCGCGGCATCGCGATCGGGCTCGCCGAGGCCGGCGCCGACGTGGTGGTCGGAGCCCGCACCCAGGCCGATCTCGACGAGGTGGTCGCGCGGATCGAGGAGACCGGCCGGCGCGGCCTCGCGGTGGTCGCCGACGTGATGGAGGCCGAAGACCGCCAACGGCTGGTGGACGCCGCGGTCGAGCAGTTCGGCCGGCTCGACGTACTGGTGAACAACGCCGGCGGCACCGGTCCGCGCGCCGCGATGCAGACCTCGGAGCGGTTCTTCGAGACCGCGATGAAGTTCAACGTCGTCTCGCCCTTCCTGATGAGCCAGCTGGCCGCACAGGCGATGGTCGACACCGCCGGGTCGGGGTCGATCGTCAACATCTCCTCCCGCTCCGCGGACCTGGTGATGAGCTCGTTCGTGGCGTACGGCGCGGGAAAGGCCGCGCTCAACCAGCTGACCCGCAACCTGGCCGTCGAGCTCGCGCCTCTGGTCCGCGTGAACGCCATCGGCGTCGGCGGCGTCGCCACGAAGGGCCTGGAGGTGGTGCTCACCGACGACGCCCTGCGCGCCCAGTTCGAGGCGAACACCCCCATGCACCGGCCCGGCCAACCCGAGGACATCGCCTGTGCGGTGCTCTACTTCGCCTCACCCGCCTCCTCGTGGGTCACCGGCAAGGTGCTCCAGGTCGACGGTGGGACCGAGCGGCCCTCGATCGACGTACCGGCGCCGCCGCTGGCCCCGCAACGGCGGTGAGCCGGGTGTCCGCAGGGGCGCTCGGACAGGTAGTGTTCGGGCCGATCGACATCCTTTAACGAGCCGTCCGGTGAGGCGGAGAAGGAGGTCACGCATAGCTGTGTGTGCCCAGCCAATGCCTGCAGAGCAGGCAAGCCAGCCCCCGACGGGGCGAGTGGTCCTCGACGACCGCGACATCGAGCGGGCCCTGACCCGCATCTCGCACGAGATCCTCGAGCGCAACAAGGGCGCCCAGGACCTCGTCCTCCTCGGCATCCCCACCCGCGGCGTACCCCTGGCCACCCGGATCGCGGAGCGGATCGCCGCCGTCGAGGGGTTCGACGTCCCGGTGGGCTCGCTCGACGTGACCATGTACCGCGACGACCTGCGCCTCAAGCCGGCCCGGACGCTGCTGCCGACCGAGATCCCGCCGGGAGGGATCGACGGCAAGGTGGTCGTCCTCGTCGACGACGTGCTCTTCAGCGGCCGCACCATCCGGTCCGCGCTCGACGCGCTCAACGACGTCGGGCGGCCCAGCGCGGTGCGGCTGGCAGTCCTGGTCGACCGCGGCCACCGCGAGCTGCCGATCCGGGCCGACTTCGTCGGCAAGAACCTCCCGACCTCGCTGGTCGAGCGGGTCAAGGTCAGCGTCGCCGACATGGACGGCGTCGACGCCGTGACGATCGAGGGTTCGCCCCAGGGGAGTGCACAGTGAAGCGCCATCTGCTCAGCGCCGCCGACCTGACCCGCGACGACGCGGAGCTGGTCCTCACCACCGCCGACGAGATGCGCTCGCTGGCGGACCGGCCGATCAAGAAGCTGCCCGCGCTGCGCGGCCGCACCGTGGTGAACCTGTTCTTCGAGGACTCCACCCGCACCCGCATCTCGTTCGAGGCCGCGGCCAAGCGGCTCAGCGCCGACGTCATCAATTTCTCCGCGAAGGGGTCGAGCCTCAGCAAGGGCGAGAGCCTGAAGGACACCGCGCTCACCCTTGAGGCCATGGGCGCCGACGCGGTCGTCGTGCGGCACGGCTCCAGCGGCGCGCCGCACCGGCTCGCGCACTCGGGATGGGTCAAGTCCAGCGTGGTCAACGCCGGCGACGGCACCCACGAGCACCCGACCCAGGCGCTGCTCGACGCGTTCACGATGTGGAAGCACCTGGGTGAGTCCAAGCCGGGCGGCCTCGAGGGTCGCCGGGTCGCGATCGTCGGCGACGTCCTGCACAGCCGGGTGGCCCGCTCCAACGCGCTGCTGCTGCGCACCCTCGGCGCCGAGGTCACGCTGGTGGCGCCGCCGACCCTGTTGCCGGTCGGGATCGAGTCGTGGCCGGTCGAGACGTCGTACGACCTCGACTCGGTGATCCCCAAGGCGGACGCCGTGATGATGCTGCGGGTCCAGCGCGAGCGGATGAACGGCGGCTTCTTCCCGACGCCGCGCGAGTACAGCCGGCGCTACGGCCTCGACGCGCGCCGGATGGCCACGCTCCAGGACCACACGATCGTCATGCACCCGGGCCCGATGGTCCGTGGCATGGAGATCACCGCCGACGTGGCCGACTCGGCCCGCTCGGTGATCGTCGAGCAGGTCACCAACGGCGTCGCCGTGCGGATGGCCGTGCTCTACCTGCTGCTCGGTGGCTCCGAGCCCGCCGTCGGAGGAGAAGAGTGACCACCTACCTGATCAAGGGCGCCGCCGTGCTCGGCGGTACGCCGACGGACCTGCTGCTCGCGGACGGCGCGATCGCCGAGGTCGGCCCCGGCCTGAGCTCGCAGGGGGCCGAGGTCATCGACGCGCAGGGGCTGGTCGCGCTGCCGGGCCTGGTCGACCTGCACACCCACCTGCGAGAGCCCGGCCGCGAGGACGCCGAGACCGTCGAGAGCGGCACGTCGGCCGCCGCGCTGGGCGGCTTCACCGCCGTGCACGCGATGGCCAACACCGAGCCGGTCGCCGACACCGCCGGCGTGGTCGAGCAGGTCTGGCGGCTGGGCCGTGAGGCCGGCTACTGCGACGTCTACCCGGTCGGCGCGGTGACCGTCGGGCTGCTGGGGGAGCGGCTCGCCGAGCTCGGTGCGATGGCCGACTCCGCGGCCCGGGTGCGGGTCTTCTCCGACGACGGCAAGTGCGTGAGCGACGCGGTGCTGATGCGCCGGGCGCTGGAGTACGTCAAGGCGTTCGACGGCGTCATCGCCCAGCACGCCCAGGAGCCGCGGCTCACCGAGGACGCCCAGATGAACGAGGGGGAGCTCTCCGGCCGGCTCGGCCTGGCCGGCTGGCCCGCGGTCGCCGAGGAGGCGATCATCGCCCGCGACTGCCTGCTCGCGGCGCACGTCGGCTCCCGGCTGCACGTCTGCCACGTCTCGACCGCGGGCTCGGTCGAGATCGTCCGCGACGCCAAGCGCAAGGGCTGGAACGTCACCGCCGAGGCCTGCCCGCACCACCTGCTGCTCACCGACGACCTCGCCGCGACGTACGACCCGATCTACAAGGTCAACCCGCCGCTGCGCTCGAGCGCCGACGTCGAGGCGCTGCGCGCTGGGCTGGCCGACGGCACCATCGACGTGGTCGCCACCGACCATGCACCGCACCCGCACGAGGACAAGGACTGCGAGTGGGCCGCGGCGGCGTTCGGGATGCTCGGCCTCGAGACCGCGCTCTCGATCGTGCAGGAGACGATGGTCGACCCCGGACTGCTCGACTGGGCCGGTGTCGCCGACCGGATGTCCTACGCCCCCGCGCGGATCGGCCGGGTGCACGACCACGGCCAGCCGCTCGAGGCCGGCCAGCCCGCCAACGTGGTCCTCTACGACCCGTCGGTGCGCCGGGTGGTCGAGGCGAGCGAGTCCGCGTCCTTGAGCCGCAACACGCCGTACGCCGGGATGGAGCTGCCCGGCCAGGTGGTGGCGACTTTCCTGCGCGGCCGAGCGACGGTGCTGGACGGCAAGCTGCAGTGAGCCCGTCGTGACTTGCCTGGGCGGGCTGCTCACCTGACCCGGGACCCGCACGGGCGTGACCTTGGGCCCTGTCCGGCGCCCGGCCCGCGGAGCAGCGTGGGGTCGGGGAGCGCCAGGCCCGGAGACACCGCGGGTGGCCCCCCCGAGGAGGTTCGACCATGAAAGCGCTCGTGTACCACGGACCCGGCCAGAAGGCCTGGGAAGACGTGCCGGACCCGACGATCCAGCACCCGACCGACGCCATCGTGCGCATCGACACCACGACGATCTGCGGCACCGACCTGCACATTCTCAAGGGCGACGTCGCGGCTGTCACCGACGGACGCATCCTGGGCCACGAGGGCGTGGGGACGATCGTCGAGACCGGGTCGGCGGTGTCGACCTTCCAGGCCGGGGACCGCGTGATCATCTCCTGCATCAGCGCCTGCGGCGCGTGCTCGTACTGCCACCAGGGGCTCTACGCCCACTGCCAGGCCGACGAGGGCGCCTCCGGCATCGGCTGGATCTTCGGCCACCTCATCGACGGCACCCAGGCCGAGCTCGTCCGCGTCCCGTTCGCCGACAACTCGCTGTACAAGGTCCCCGAGGGCGTCTCCGACGACGCCGCCGTGATGCTCTCCGACATCCTGCCCACCGGCTTCGAGATCGGGGTCCGCTACGGCAAGGTCAAGCCCGGCGACGTGGTCGCCGTCGTCGGAGCCGGCCCGGTCGGCCTGGCCGCGATGATGACCGCCGGCCTGTACGGCGCCTCGCGGGTCATCGCTCTCGACCTCGACCCCAACCGTCTCGACCAGGCCCTCGGGTTCGGGGCGACCGACGCGGTCAACAGCGGAGACGCGGACTGGGTGGAGCAGGTCATGGCCATGACAGACGGCTTCGGCGTCGACGTCGCCATCGAGGCGGTCGGCATGCCCGAGACGTTCACCGCGTGCACCAAGATGGTGCGTCCGGGTGGCTCCGTGGCCAACGTGGGCGTGCACGGCAAGCCCGTCGAGCTGGCCCTGCAGGACCTCTGGATCTCCGACATCGCGATCACGATGGGCCTGGTCAGCACGTCGACCACGCCGATGCTGCTCAAGCTCGTCGCCCAGCACAAGCTGGACGCCGAGAAGTTCGCGACCCACCACTTCTCCTTCGACCAGGTGCTTGAGGCCTACGAGACGTTCGGCGCCGCGGCCGACACCAAGGCGCTCAAGGTCGTGATCAAGCGCTGAGTCCGTCCAGCTGGGCCGCGCGCCTACTGACCCGCGGCTCAGTACTGGACGCCGCACCCGGAGGGGTGCAGTATCCGCGCATGCGCATGCGTTCACTTCTCATCGCCGCTCCGGTGGCCCTTCTCGCCACCTTCCTCGCGGCCTGCGGAGGGGACAACAGCTCCGCCGACGACCCGGGTGGGAGTGGCACGACGGCCGCTGCGACCGGCGAGGGAGCCTGCGCGGGCGACGTCAGCGACCTGCTGGCGCAGATCTGCGACAAGGGCACGCTCACGGTCTCGACCGACCCGGCGTACCCGCCGCAGTCCTCGCTCAACGAGCAGACCGGTGACTACGAAGGCTTCGACATCGACGTCGCCACCGAGATCGCCAAGCGCCTGGGCGTCGACGTGGCCTGGGAGACGCCGGCCTGGGACGTCATCACGGCGGGCAGCTGGAACGGCCGCTGGGACACCACCGTCGGCTCGATGACGCCGACCAACGACCGGCAGCAGGTCCTCTACTTCACCGAGCCCTACAACTACACACCGGCGGTGGTCGTCGTCGGCGCCGACAACAGTGACGTCACCGACCTCAGCACCGACCTCGACGGCAAGAAGATCGGCACCTGCGCGGGCTGCACCTACGAGCAGTTCCTCAACAAGGAGCTCAAGATCGAGGGCTACGAGTTCGACTTCATCATCGACGACGCCCAGGTCTCCGGCTACGACACCGACACGACCGCGCTGGAGGACCTCACCAACGGCCGTCTCGACGCCGTCATCACGTCGGTGACGACCGCCCAGGGCTACATCGACGCCGGCAACCCGGTGAAGATCGTGGGTGACCCGGTGTTCTACGAGCCGCTCTCGGTGGGCTTCGACAAGAGCTCCGACCCCTCGTCGGAGAGCCTGTTCAACGCCGTCGACGGGATCGTCAAGGACATGCACGCGGACGGCACCCTGACCGCCCTGTCGGAGAAGTGGTACGGCCTGGACCTCACCACCCAGCAGTGACCGCCCAGACGAAGAACACCGATGGGTGACACCTGGGAACGGATCCAGCTCGCCTCGGCGCGGGTGCCGTTCCGCGCCAAGACCGCGGTCGTGTGGCTCCTCCTGTTCGTCGTGCTGGCGTTCTTCGGCAATGCCGCCGGCTTCGACGTGCAGTGGATCCGGGACAACTTCCGCTACATCGTCGGCGGTCTTCGCTACACGATGGTGATGGCCGTCGGGGGCATCGTGCTCGCGATCGTGCTGGCGCTGCTCGGGGCCCTGGCGCGCATCTCGCGCAACCCGGTGGCCTACGGCGTCGCGGGGTTCTACGTGTCGTTCTTCCGCGGTACGCCGCTGATCGTGCAGATGTTCCTCCTCTACCTGGCCCTGCCGCCGGTCGGACGGAACCTCGCCCTGCAGTACACCTGGCTCCCCGAGGGCTTCGACCAGGCGCTGATCCTCGACGCTGCGACCGCGGGCACGCTCGCGCTCGGGCTCAACTACGGCGCCTACATGACCGAGATCTTCCGGGCCGGCATCCAGTCGGTCGCGGGCGGCCAGGGGGAGGCGGCCGACGCGCTCGGCATGACCTACGGCCAGAAGATGCGCAAGGTGGTCCTGCCGCAGGCGTTCCGAGTGATCATCCCGCCGACCGGCAACGAGTTCATCGCGATGATGAAGGACACCGCCCTGGTGTCCTTCCTGGGAGTCACGGCCGCGAGCGCCGAGATCTTCCGGCGCTCGCAGCTGCTCGGCAAGCGGGACTACAAGAACCTCGAGGCGTACGTCGCCGTCGCGATCGTCTACTGGGGCCTCACCGTGGTGTTCACGATCTTCCAGTCCAGGCTCGAGAGGCGGATCGGCCGCGGGTACGACCGCACCCATGTCGCGCAGGCCATGGCGGCCGCGTCGCAGCAGGGCCAGCCGCACGGGGGCGGAGGCCACGTCACATGACCGCCGACGTGGTGGTCCGCATCGACGGGCTGCACAAGAGCTTCGGGCACCTCGAGGTGGTCCGCGGGGTCGACATGGAGGTCCACCGGGGCGAGGTGGTGGTCATCTTCGGGCGTTCGGGCTCGGGCAAGTCCACGGTGCTGCGCTGCGTGAACTTCATCGAGGACCCCACGAAGGGCTCGATCGAGGTCGCCGGCATCCGGCTCGAGGGCGGTCACCGCACCCGTCGCAAGCGCGAGCAGGTCCGCCAGCTCCGGCTGCACGTCGGCATGGTCTTCCAGCAGTTCAACCTGTTCCCCAACATGACGGTGCTCGACAACGTCCTCTGCGCGCCCCGGTGTGCCGGACAGAGCACCGCCGAGGTCACCCGGCGGGCCAAGGACCTGCTCGACCGGGTCGGCCTTGCCGACAAGGCGGGGGAGCACCCCATCCGGCTCTCCGGCGGCCAGCAGCAGCGGGTCGCCATCGCCCGCGCGCTCGCGATGGAGCCCGACGTGATGCTCTTCGACGAGCCGACTTCGGCGCTGGACCCGGAGCTCACCGGCGAGGTGCTGTCGGTCATGAAGACGCTCTCCACCGAGCTGCACATGACGATGATGGTGGTGACCCACGAGATGGGCTTCGCGCGCGAGGTCGCCGACCGGATGGCGTTCTTCCACGAGGGCCGGATCCTCGAGGAGGGGACCCCCGAGCAGCTGATCCAGTCCCCGGCCAACCCTGAGACGCGAGCCTTCCTCGACGCCGTCCTCTGATTCCGGCTGATACTGTCGGAGCGCTCGCACATCCTTTAACGATCCGTCCTGAGAGGCGGAGAAGGAGACTCGGCTTTGCCCACGCTTGCCCCAGCGATCCTGGTCCTCGAGGACGGTCGCACCTTCCGCGGCGAGAGCTACGGCGCCGACGGGGAGACCTTCGGCGAGGCGGTCTTCAACACCGGCATGACCGGCTACCAGGAGACCCTCACCGACCCGTCGTACCACCGCCAGGTCGTGGTGATGACCGCGCCGCACATCGGCAACACCGGCGTCAACGACGAGGACGCGGAGTCAGCCCGGATCTGGGTGGCCGGGTACGTCGTCCGGGATCCGGCCCGGGTGCCCAGCAACTGGCGGTCGCAGCGCAGCCTCGACGACGAGCTGAAGGCGCAGGGCGTGGTCGGCATCTCCGGCATCGACACCCGGGCGCTCACCCGGCACCTGCGCGAGCGCGGGGCGATGCGGGTCGGGATCTCCTCGACCGAGGACGACCCGTTCGTGCTCCTGGAGCGGGTGCGCGCCAGCGCCGAGATGTCGGGTGCCGAGCTCGCCGAGGAGGTGTCGACGCGGGAGAGCTACGTGGTGCCGGCGATCTCGACAGGCTCGATCAGCGGTGGTCGTGTCCTACGTGTGGCTGCTCTGGACCTCGGCATCAAGGCGATGACCCCGCACCGGATGGCCGAGCGCGGCATCGAGGTGCACGTGCTGCCGGCCACCGCCACCATCGAAGACGTCCGCGCGACCGGCGCAGACGGGCTGTTCTACAGCAACGGTCCGGGCGACCCGGCCGCGACGACGAGCCAGGTGGAGCTGCTGCAGGGAGCACTGGCCGAGGGGATCCCCTACTTCGGGATCTGCTTCGGGAACCAGCTGTTCGGCCGGGCGCTCGGGTTCGGCACCTACAAGCTCAAGTACGGCCACCGCGGCATCAACCAGCCGGTCATGGACCGCACGACCGGCAAGGTCGAGGTCACCGCGCACAACCACGGCTTCGCGGTCGATGCACCGCTCGACGCGCCCACCGAGACGCCGTTCGGCGTGGCGACGGTGAGCCACATCTGCCTCAACGACGACGTGGTCGAGGGGCTGGAGCTGCGCACGCCGGAGGGCGAGCTGACGGCGTTCAGCGTGCAGTACCACCCGGAGGCCGCGGCCGGACCGCACGACGCGGCCTATCTCTTCGACCGGTTCGTGGCCCTGATGGAGGCAGACAATGCCTAAGCGCGACGACATCAAGAGCGTGCTGGTCATCGGCTCCGGGCCGATCATCATCGGCCAGGCCTGCGAGTTCGACTACTCCGGCACCCAGGCCTGCCGGGTGCTCATGGCCGAGGGCATCCGCGTGGTCCTGGTCAACTCCAACCCGGCCACGATCATGACCGACCCGGAGTTCGCGGACGCGACGTACATCGAGCCGATCACCGCTGAGTTCGTCGAGAAGGTGATCGAGAAGGAACGCCCCGACGCGCTGCTTGCCACCCTCGGGGGGCAGACCGCGCTCAACACCGCCACGGAGCTCGACGCCGCCGGCGTCCTGGAGAAGTACGGCGTGGAGCTGATCGGTGCCTCGATCGAGGCGATCGACCGCGGCGAGAACCGGCAGGTCTTCAAGAAGATCGTCGAGGACCTCGGGGGCGAGGTGGCGCGCAGCGCGATCTGCCACTCGATGGACGACTGCCTCGCGGCGGTCGGAGACCTCGGCTACCCGGTGGTCGTGCGGCCGAGCTTCACGATGGGCGGCACCGGCTCGGGGATGGCGCACGACGAGACCGGCCTGCGCCGGATCGCGGGCGCCGGTCTCCAGGCCAGCCCGACCACCGAGGTGCTCCTCGAGGAGTCGATCCTCGGCTGGAAGGAGTACGAGCTCGAGGTCATGCGCGACACCAAGGACAACGTGGTGATCGTCTGCTCGATCGAGAACCTCGACCCGATGGGCGTGCACACCGGCGACTCGATCACGGTCGCGCCGGCGATGACGCTCACCGACCGCGAGTACCAAGCCATGCGCGACCTCTCGATCGGGATCATCCGCGCGGTCGGCGTCGACACCGGCGGCTGCAACATCCAGTTCGCCGTGAACCCTCGCGACGGCCGGCTGGTCGTGATCGAGATGAACCCGCGGGTCTCCCGGTCGAGTGCGCTGGCGTCCAAGGCGACCGGGTTCCCGATCGCCAAGATCGCGGCCAAGGTCGCCATCGGCTACACGCTCGACGAGATCTCCAACGACATCACGAAGGAGACTCCGGCCAGCTTCGAGCCGACGCTGGACTACATCGTGGTGAAGGTGCCGCGGTTCGCCTTCGAGAAGTTCCCCGCGGCCGACCAGGAGCTGACCACGCACATGAAGTCGGTCGGCGAGGCGATGGCGATCGGGCGCAACTTCACCGAGGCGCTGCAGAAGGCGCTGCGGTCGCTGGAGAAGGCCGACGCCGTCTTCGACTGGACCCAGGAGTGGGTCGACCTGGACAAGGCGGCTCTGCTCGAGGAGATCAGCGTCCCGCACGACGGACGCCTCAAGAAGGTGATGGACGCCCTGCGGGCGGGTGCCACCGCCGACGAGATCTTCAGGGCCACGCACATCGACCCGTGGTTCGTCGACCAGCTGCTGCTGATCAACGAGGTCGCGGCCGAGGTGACGGGAGCCGCCGAGCTGACGCCCGCGATCCTGCGCAAGGCCAAGCGGCACGGCTTCTCCGACGCGCAGATCGGCAAGATCCGCGGGATGACCGCCGACGTGGTCCGCGGCGTCCGGCACGCGCTCGGCATCCGGCCGGTCTTCAAGACCGTCGACACCTGCGCCGCGGAGTTCGCGGCCGCGACGCCGTACCACTACTCGTCCTACGACGAGGAGACCGAGGTGCAGCCGCGCGAGAAGCCGGCGGTGATCATCCTCGGCTCCGGGCCGAACCGGATCGGGCAGGGCATCGAGTTCGACTACTCGTGCGTGCACGCGTCGATGGCGCTCAGCGAGGTCGGCTACGAGACCGTGATGGTCAACTGCAACCCCGAGACCGTGTCCACCGACTACGACACCTCCGACCGGCTCTACTTCGAGCCGCTCACCCTCGAGGACGTGCTCGAGATCGTGCACGCCGAGCAGCAGGCCGGCCCGGTCGCGGGCGTGATCTGCCAGCTCGGGGGCCAGACGCCGCGCGGCCTCGCCCAGGGGCTCGAGGACAACGGCGTGCCGATCGTCGGCACCTCGCCCGGGGCGATCCACCTCGCCGAGGAGCGTGGCGCGTTCGGACGGGTGCTTGCCGAGGCCGGGCTGCCGGCGCCCAAGCACGGCCTTGCGACGTCGTACGCCGAGGCGAAGGCGATCGCGGCCGAGATCGGCTACCCGGTGCTGGTCCGGCCGTCTTACGTCCTCGGCGGGCGTGGCATGGAGATCGTCTACGGCGACGAGGCCCTCGAGGGCTACATCGCCCGGGCGACCCTCGTCAGCCCCGAGCACCCGGTGCTCGTCGACCGGTTCATCGACGACGCGGTCGAGATCGACGTGGACGCGCTGTTCGACGGCGAGGAGCTGTTCCTGGGCGGCGTGATGGAACACATCGAGGAGGCCGGCATCCACTCCGGCGACTCCTCGTGCGCGCTGCCGCCGATCACCCTGGGCGACTCGGAGATCGAGCGGATCCGCGAGGCGACCGAGGCCATCGCGCGCGGCGTCGGTGTCCGGGGGCTGCTGAACATCCAGTACGCGCTGGGCGCGGACATCCTCTACGTGCTCGAGGCCAACCCGCGGGCGTCGCGCACGGTGCCGTTCGTCTCCAAGGCGACCGCGACCCCGCTGGCGAAGGCGGCCGCGCGGATCATGCTCGGCGAGACCATCGCCGGGCTGCGGGCGGCCGGCGTGCTGCCCGTCACCGGCGACGGCGGCACGCTGCCGGCCGACCAGCCGATCGCGGTCAAGGAGGCGGTGATGCCGTTCAACCGGTTCCGCACTCCCGACGGCCAGCAGGTCGACACGGTGCTCGGGCCGGAGATGAAGTCGACCGGCGAGGTGATGGGGCTCGACGCCAACTTCGGCCAGGCGTTCGCGAAGTCGCAGGCCGCGGCGTACGGCTCGCTGCCACTGCCCGTCCAGAAGGATCGGCCCGGCCGGGTCTTCGTCTCGATGGCGAACCGCGACAAGCGCACGATGATCTTCCCGATCAAGGTGCTTGCCGACATGGGCTTCGAGATCCTGGCGACGCAGGGCACCGCGGAGGCCCTTCGTCGCAACGGGGTCCAGGCGACGATCGTGCGCAAGCACTTCGAGGGGCCGGGGGAGGGCGAGCAACGCACCACCGTGCAGCGGATCCTCGACGGCGACATCGACCTCGTCGTCAACACCCCGCACGGCTCGACGGGCGGCGGCGCGGCGCGCATCGACGGCTACGAGATCCGTACGGCGGCGGTGATGGCCAACATCCCGTGCATCACCACCGTCCAGGGGCTGGGCGCCGCCGTGCAGGGCATCGAGGCGACCATCCGCGGCTCGATCGGGGTGCGGTCGCTGCAGGACTGGTTCCCCAGTGGTGGTTGAGCTGCGAGCGAAGGAAGCCTCGAAACCCCGAGGCGCCTACTCGTTCCTCTTCGACCACGGCTTCACCAAGGTGGACCCGGAGCGGGCGCACCGCCTCGGCTTCCGCGCGGTGCGGGCCGCCCGGCCGGTGCTGGCGCGACGGCGTACGCCGGGCCGGCCGGTCACCGCGATGGGGCTGACCTTCCCCAACGTGCTCGGGCTCGCCGCCGGGTTCGACAAGAACGCCGTCGGCATCGATGCGCTCGAAGCGCTGGGCTTCGGCCACGTCGAGGTCGGGACGGTCACCGGAGAGCCGCAGCCGGGCAACGAGAAGCCCAGGCTGTTCCGCCTGACTGCGGACCGCGCCGTCGTGAACCGGATGGGTTTCAACAACGACGGTGCCGAGGCCGTGGCCGCCCGGCTCGCCGCGCGCGGTCGCCGTGAGCGACCGGTGCTCGGCGTCAACATCGGGAAGTCGAAGGTGGTGCCGGAGGACGAGGCGGTGCGCGACTACGAGAAGTCGGCGCGGCTGCTCGCTCCGCACGCGGACTACCTGGTGGTCAACGTGAGCTCGCCCAACACACCCGGACTGCGCAACCTGCAGGCCGTCGAGAAGCTGGAGCCGATTCTCCGGGCGGTGCGCGCGGTCGCGGGCGACGTACCTCTGCTCGTGAAGATCGCGCCGGATCTCACCGACGACGACGTGCTGGCCGTGGCCGACCTGGCCACCGCGATCGACCTCGACGGGATCATCGCCACCAACACGACGATCTCGCGCGACGGCCTCGCGTCCACCCCGGAGCAGGTCCAGGCGGTCGGCGCCGGCGGCCTGTCCGGCCGCCCGCTCACCGACCGGTCGCTCGCCGTGCTGCGCCTGCTCCGCGAGCGGGTCGGCGACTCGCTCACGCTGATCGGCGTCGGTGGGATCACGACCGTCGACGACGCGCGAGCCCGCCTCGACGCCGGTGCGGACCTGCTGCAGGGCTACACGGCGTTCATCTACGAGGGGCCGGGCTGGCCTCGCCGGATCCTCAGGGGAGTGTGATGACCACATTCGGAGCCCGCTTCGCAGCCGCCCTCGCGGCTCGCGGTCCGCTCTGCGCGGGGATCGACCCGCACGCCGGGCTCCTCGCGGAGTGGGGGCTGCCAGACGACGTGTCCGGCCTGGAGCGGTTCGCACTGACCGCGGTCGAGGGGCTGGCGCCGTACGTCGCGGTCGTGAAGCCGCAGTCGGCGTTCTACGAGCGGTTCGGCAGCCGTGGAGTGGCGGTACTGGAGCGCGTGCTCACGGAGTCGCGGGCAGCGGGCGCGCTGGTGCTGCTGGACGTGAAGCGGGGCGACATCGGCTCGACCACGCAGGCCTACGCCGACGCCTACCTCGACCCGAGCTCACCGCTGGCGGCTGATGCGATCACCGCGAGCCCCTACCTCGGCTTCGGGTCGCTCGACCCGATGGTCGACACCGCCCGCAAGTACGACGCCGGGCTGTTCGTGCTGGCGCTGACCTCCAACAAGGAGGGACCGGAGGTGCAGCACGCGCGAACTGAGGACGGCGCGACCGTGGCGGGCCGGGTCCTCGACCACCTGCGGGCTCTCAACGCGGGGGAAGTACCGCTCGGGTCGTTCGGGGCGGTCATCGGCGCGACGATCGGCGAGAGCGACCCGGCCTTCGACTTCAACGGCCCGATCCTCGCGCCCGGATTCGGCGCCCAGGGCGGCACCGTCGCCGACCTCCGGCGCATCTTCGGCTCTGCCCTGGCCGCGGTGACCCCGAGCTCCTCACGCGAGCTGCTCCGTCGCGGGCCGTCGGTCGCCGCCATGCGGGACGAGGCCCTGCGGCTCAACGACGAGCTGCGCGGCTTCCCGTCGTGAGTGCTGGCAAGCCGCCATCCGGCCGGGGCGTTGGGGTGTTCCTGACCGCGTTGGGGTGTTGCAACGGCCCAACGGGGCTGGAATACCCGGGTACCCGGGTATTCCGACCCCGGCCCGGGTCACGACTACGACGCTGCGCCGTCGCCGCGGCGCTCGCGCTGACCCTCGCCCTCTCGACCGGCTGCAAGAGCGACCAGGAGAAGTACTGCGACGCGATCAAGGGCCACCAGCAGCAGCTCGGCGAGGTGCTCGGGGACGGGCAGCCTGACGCGCTGCTCAAGGCGTTGCCGATCCTCCACGACCTGGCCGACAAGGCGCCCGAGGACCTTCGCGACGAGTGGAAGACGGTGATCGACGCGCTGGAGGGCCTGCAGCAGGCACTCAGGGACGCCGGGGTCGACCCCGCGACCTACGACCGCGCGAACCCGCCGGAGGGGCTCAGCCAGGCCGACAAGGACGCCATCGACGCCGCGGCTCGCCAGCTGACCAGCGACGAGACCGTCACGGCTTTCAGCGGGGTCGACCAGCAGGCCAAGGACGTCTGCGGGACACCGCTGCAGATCGGTTGACCGGTGTGGCACAGGCAACGTGCCTGGCCCCCCTGGCCGATTGCCGCACGGACACGTACGTGACTATGTTGAGTCGCACGCTCCCTCCCAACTCGCAGCACTAAGGACCCCGGACCGTGGCTCTGCCCCCGCTCACTCCCGAACAGCGCAAGGCCGCCCTCGAGAAGGCCGCGGCATCTCGACGGGAACGCGCCGAAGTGAAGAACCGGCTCAAGAACGCCGGCGCCTCGATCTCCGACGTGCTCGCTCAGGGCCAGCAGAACGAGGTCATCGGCAAGATGCGGGTCGTGGACCTGCTGCAGTCGATGCCCGGCCTCGGCAAGGTCCGGGCCAGGCAGACCATGGAGCGGCTCGGCATCGCCGAGAGCCGCCGGGTGCGCGGCCTGGGCACCAAGCAGGTCGCCGCACTTCAGCGAGAGTTCGGGGCGAACTGAGGAACGAGGTTCGACCCGTCGAATTCGAGGGTCGAACAGACCGTCCGACCGAGGAACGAGGTCGGGTCCGGTCAGTCGAGACCTCCGCAAGGAAGGCTGGAACCTGATCACGGACACGAGCCGGCCCTTGGGCTGCGGTGGTCTCGACAAGCTCGACCAGCGGTGGTCGGCTGACCTGCCGGTGCTCGCGTGAGTGAACCAGAGCGCCGGCGTCGCCTGGTCGTCCTGGCCGGCCCGACCGCGGTCGGCAAGGGCAGCGTCGCCGCCGACATCCGCGAGCACCACCCCGAGGTCTGGATCTCGGTCTCAGCCACCACGCGGCCCCCGCGGCAGGGCGAGCTGAACGGCGTCCACTACTGGTTCGTGTCCGACGAGGAGTTCGACCGGATGATCGCCGAGGACGACCTGCTCGAGTGGGCGGTCGTGCACGGCCTGAACCGCTACGGCACCCCACGGCAGCCGGTCGACCTGGCGCTGGCCTCCGGCCGGCCCGCGATGCTCGAGATCGACCTCCAGGGGGCCCGGCAGGTACGGGAGACGATGCCGGACGCGCTGTTCGTGTTCCTGGAGCCGCCGTCATGGGACGAGCTGGTCCGCCGGCTGGTCGGACGAGGCACCGAGGACGAGGCCGAGCGGGACCTGCGGCTGGCCACCGCGCGCGAGGAGCTGGCCGCGCAGACGGAGTTCGACGTGAGCATCGTCAATCGGGAAGTTCACGCTGCTGCGGAGGAGTTGGTAGCCTTGATGGAGCTGGGTCCCGACGAATGACTGCCGGGTGACTCAGCGCCGACCGTCCACCGACTGGTCGACCATCGAACCCAACGCCAGCGAGGCTCACGCGTGTCTGCACCTCCCATCGATGCCGAGGGTGTCACCAACCCCTCGATCGACGACCTGCTCACCAAGACGGACAGCAAGTACAAGCTGGTCCTCTACAGCGCCAAGCGCGCCCGGCAGATCAACGCCTACTACTCCCAGCTCGGCGAGGGTCTCCTGGAGTACGTCGGCCCGCTCGTGGACACCCACGTCCAGGAGAAGCCGCTCTCGATCGCGCTCCGCGAGATCAACGACGACCTGCTGACCTGCGAGGACATCGACCCGGCCGAGCTGGCTGCCGAGGAGGCCGCGGCCAAGGCCGCCGCCGCCGACGCGGGCGACTCCTAAGGCTCTCCCCTGAGCAGCGCCGTGCCGGCCCGGGTTGTCCTGGGGGTCTCCGGAGGCATCGCGGCCTACAAGGCCGCGGAGCTGCTGCGCCGGTTCACCGAGGCCGGTCACGACGTCACCGTCGTACCCACGGTTGCGGCCCTGCACTTCGTGGGCGCCCCGACCTGGTCGGCGCTGTCCGGCAAACCGGTCGCGACCGAGGTGTGGGAGAACGTCCACGAGGTCCCGCACGTGCGGATCGGCCAGTCGGCCGACCTGGTGGTGGTCGCGCCGGCCACTGCGGACCTGCTGGCCAGGGCGGCGCACGGGCTGGCCGACGACCTGCTGACCAACACGCTGCTCACCGCCCGGTGCCCGGTCGTGTTCGCGCCGGCGATGCACACCGAGATGTGGGAGCACCCAGCGACGCAGGCGAACGTCGCCCTCCTGCGTGAGCGCGGCTGCCTGGTCATCGAGCCCGCCGAGGGCCGGCTGACCGGTGCCGACTCCGGAAAGGGCCGGCTGCCCGACCCCGACGAGATCTACGACGTGTGTGTCGACGTGCTCGCTCGCGGCGTCGGCGTACCTGACCTGGCCGGCCGCCAGGTGGTGGTGTCGGCCGGCGGGACCCGCGAGTACCTCGACCCGGTCCGCTTCATGGGCAACCGTTCCTCGGGGCTGCAGGGCTACGCGCTGGCCCGTGCCGCCGCCGCGCGTGGCGCCGAGGTCACCCTGGTCGCGGCGAACACCGCGCTGCCGGACCCGGCCGGCGTCAAGGTGGTGCGCGTCGAGACCACGGAGCAGCTGCGCACCGAGGTGCTGGCCGCGGCCGCGTCTGCCGACGCCGTCGTCATGGCCGCCGCGCCCGCCGACTTCCGGCCGACCTCGGTCAGCGAGGCCAAGATCAAGAAGGCCGACGACGGCTCGGCGCCGC
>JAWWPK010000505.1:0-3149 GCA_033854925.1 Nocardioidaceae bacterium
GTCGACGAGCCGCTCGCCGTCCACCTCGCGCTGGGCGATCACGGTGCCCGTGTAGGTCAGGACGTCGCCGGGCCACGCCTGCTCGCGGAACTGCACGCCGTACTTGCGCACACTGCGTGCGCCGAACCAGTCCGTGACGTAGGTGCCGAGGACCCCTGCCTGCAGCATGCCGACCGCGAACGGTCCCGGGTAGCCGGAGGCCTGGGCGAACTCGTTGTCGTGGTGGATCGGATTCATGTCCCCGGACGCGCCCTGGTAGCGAACGAAGTCGGTGATGGTGAGCGCGGGCGCCGTGAACGGCTCACCGGCCAGGCCGACCTTCACGTCGTCCCACTTGACGCGGGCCGGGACCGTGGACCCGTCGCCGACGGGGAGGGCGGGACCGGAGCTCTTCCAAGGTGCCGGGCTCATGTCGGCTCCTCGCTCTCGACGACCTTGCTCGTCTCGATGCTGGTGTTGCGGCTGGTCGCGACAAGCCGGCCGGTGCTCACGTCACGGAACTCGATGACGACCTCCGTGAAGCTCATCGTGCCGCCGCGCTTGCCGGCCTTCTCGTAGACCTTGTCGATCCGGGCGAGGCCTTCCAGCTCGGTGCCGGCAACCGGGGGCTCCCCGAAGAACTCCATCTCCTGTGCGCCGTGCAGGAGTCGCGAGTAGTCCCGGGCGATGCCGTGCCAGGGGGAGTTCTCGGGACGCTGCCACCAGCTGCTGGCCTGCAGGAAGGTGGGCGGCGACACGGGCTCAGGGCCGAGGTGATCCGGGTCGGACGACCGGGTGGCGAGGGCGAACTCCCGCACCTTGCCGGCTTCGACGACCATGCGAAACGGCTCTGGCTCCATCAACGGCCTCCTGTTCGGGATCCGTTATACGATACACCTTGTTAGCCCTTCGCTCAGCGACGACAGGAGCACGCCTCGTGTACGACCTCGACCCCATCCTCAAGGTGGAAGCAGACGGTCCGATCCGCATTCTCACGCTGAACGACCCCGAGAAGCTGAACGCGATGACCGACCCGCTGCATGAGGCGCTCACGGATGTCTGGGTGAAGATCTCCCGCGACGAGGAGGTCCGCGCTGTCGTGCTCACCGGGGCCGGCCGGGCGTTCTCCGCCGGCGGCAACGTCCCCGGCTTCATCAAGAACTACGAGGACGTCCCCTACCGACGGGCCGGGATGCGCACCGCCCGGATGCTCGTCGACCACATCCTCGGCTGCCACGTGCCGGTCATCGCCGCGGTCAACGGGCCTGCTGTGGGCCTGGGCTGCAGCCTTGCCGTCGCCTGCGACCTCGTCCTGATGGCCGACAACGCGTTCCTCGCCGACACCCACGTCAACATCGGCCTCGTCGCCGGCGACGGTGGCGTCGTGACGTGGCCGTTCATGATGAGCATGCTGAAGGCGAAGGAGTACCTCTTCACTGGCGAGCGCATCCCGGCTGCGACCGCCGTCGAGCTCGGTCTGGCCAACCGCGTCGTGCCAGCCGACTCCTTGATGGAGGAGGCCATGACCCTGGCGCGCAAGCTCTGCGAGCAGCCCGCGCAGGCCCTTCAGGAGACGAAGCGCTCGCTCAACCTGCACCTGCAGCACGCTGCCCTGATGGTGCTGCCGTTCGCGATCTCGGCCGAGACGGAGTCGTTCTCCTCTCCCGAGATCGTCGCGACGATCAAGAACTTCAAGAAGAAGTCGTGACCCTGCTCGCCGACCTCCTCCCGACCGGGGGCCGGCTGGCGTTCGGTGACGGGGCCGGCGCTCCGGTCGAGGTCTGGGACGATGTACGCCGCCTTGTCGTGGACCGCACGGACTGCCGGCTCCTGCTCGGCTGGTGGTTCTCGCCACCCGCAGCTGTCGATCAGCTCCCGGCGCCGCGCTCCCGCACGTTGATCAGCGGCTTCGGCATGCGCCGGGCGATCGACGCAGGGCAGGTCGGCTTCGTCCCGGCCCGGCTCGGCACGGTGCCTTCGCTGCTGCGGTCGGCCCTGCGGCCGGACGTGCTCGTGGCTGCCGTGAAGCCGGTGCCCGGCGGGTTCGCGTTCACCACGGAGTCGAGCTGGATGCGGGCCGCGATCGGCGCCGGCGCAGTGGTTGCAGCCGTCGTACGTCCGGACTCTCCGTGCTGCGACGTCGAGCCACCATTGCCCGCGGATCAGGTGGTCGTCCTCACCGAGAGCGCCGGCCGACCCGAAGTGCTGTCCTCGTCGACGCCGACAGATGCGCAGCACGCTGTGGCCGCGCACGTCGTCTCGCTGATCCCTGAGGGCGCGCGCGTTCAAGTCGGACCTGGTGGACTCGGCGGGGCCGTCTACGCCGCCCTTCGGGTGCCGGTCGCGGTGGACACCGGACTCGTCACGGATCCCGTGGTGGATCTCGACCGGCGAGGGCTGCTGGTCGACCGTCCGGTTGCGCCGTACGTGGCAGGCACCGAGCTGCTCTACGACTGGGCCTCCGGCCGCGTCCAGATGTCGGGGATCGAGGTGACGCACGACCCCGACCGCCTGCTGCGGGGACGCCCCCTGCACGCCGTCAACACCGCGATCGAGATCGACCTCGACGGGCAGGTCAACGCCGAGGTGGCCGGGGGGTCCTGGGCCGGCGGCATCGGCGGACAACCTGACTACGCAGCGGCGGCCGCGACGTCGCCCACCGGGCTGAGCATCTTCGCCCTGGCGTCGTCCAATGCCGGACGTCCGACTCTGGTTCGATCGCTCAGCGGACCGGTCACGACACCCGGTCACGATGTCGACGTGGTCGTGACCGACCGCGGCGTCGCGGACCTGCGCGGGCTGTCCCGCGCCGAACGACGCAGCGCCCTGGCACGGCTCTGGGGAAGCGAAGCCCCGTGACCGGAAGTGCGGAGCCGGCGACCACGAGCGGTTGCCGAACGGCCAGGAGCTGTCGGTGACGCGGGTGGAACCAGATCACCTCGGCATCAGCGAGTACCTCAAGCTCGTCGGGGACACGGAAGAGCGGTGGATCTGCTTCGTGATGCCGAAGGATCGCGAGCTCGAACTGCAGCGCGAAGGCTGACCGCTCAGCGCGAGACGCTGACCAGGTGGCCCGGCGGCCGTTCGTCGAGATGGTCCGCGAGCCGCGCAAGGTGGCGCTGCGGATCTCCGAACAGCAGTCGGTCCGTCGTCGCGCGCTTCAGGTACAG
>JAWWPK010000506.1:0-3092 GCA_033854925.1 Nocardioidaceae bacterium
TGGGCGTCGGCGGCGCTGTAGTCCTGGCCGCGCTGGCAGAAGTCGAAGGCGTCGGTCCAGCAGTCCGCGAAGTTGGTGAAGTACCAGTCCTGTCCGTGGTTGCTGCCCCGGATCTGCCAGTTGTAGGTCTCGACGGCGTTGCCGCCCCAGCGGTCCACCGGCAGGTCGACGTCCTTGGCGAAGCCGCGCTCGGCGAAGTTCACGCCGTAGATCAGCGGCGAGATCCGGTGCTTGCCCTTCTTCACATCGACGAGCAGTCGCGGAGCCTTCGCGGCGCGGGCGACGGGCTCGGGCAGATGTGCTTGGGCACCGGCCGGCACGGGCGTCGCCGGGACCGTGAGAACGGCCGCGACCAGAGCCGCTGCCAGCGTCGTGGGCCACCGCATCCCCTGATCCTGCCAGCGACTGACTCTTGACGGCACCGCTTCGGACGAGCCAGCGTTCCGTCATGGAGCGCGTCCCGCACGAGAACGCCGCGACCGTCCTGGTCGACCCGCGGGTGCTGCGCGACCTCGAGGTGCACCTGATGACCCAGGACCTCCGGCTGTGGCCGGTGGCGACGGCGCCGATCTGCGCCGACGGCCCGCGGACGGCGTTCCAGATCCGCCAACGGATGCTCACCGCCCGCCGCGGCGAGTGGGACGACGCCGCGGAGTGGGTGCCGGTCTGGATCGCCTTCGGCGAGAGCTGGTACGACGGCGACGAGCCGCTGCCGTGGACGGCGCACCGGACGCTCTACCGCACGCTGGAACGCTACGACGGCCACGTGCGCTACCGGCGTGGTCTTGGCGGGATCCCTCGACTCGACGTGCCGCGGGAACTTGTGAGCTGATACCGGCGTCTACCGACGTAACATCGCCCGAATGGTCCATCGACCTGCAAGGGTGTTGCCGCCTAGAGTCTTCGCAGGTCTGCCGACTGGCACGGCCGAAAGGGGAACGATGCACCAGCTGATGCGCCGAGTGGCCATGGGTCTGACCCTGCCGCTCGTGATGGGTGCTCCCGTGGTGTTCCTGGCCGACGCGGCTCACGCTGCGGTGACGCCGAGCGTGACGTTCACGTCCCCGTCCAACCCGTCCAAGTACGGCGAGGAGGTGCGCCTCAGCGCCCACGTCTTCGTCGGCGAGGTCGAGAACGTGGTGACCGCGGGCTCGATCCAGTTCCGCGTCGACAGCGTTGAGATCGGTGCGCCGGTCCATCTCAACGCCGCCGGCAACGCCATCAGCGCACCGATCTTCGACGAGGGTGGCCCACTCGAGGTGACCATCGGCAGCGACTTCTACCAGGCGACGGCAGAGTTCATCCCGGACGACCCCATGGCCTACAGCGGGACCAATGCGTCGCCGATCCAGCAGCGCGTCGACCCTGCCGGCAGCTCGGTGGCGGTGCTGCCCACTGCCAGCACACTCGTCGCCGACGTGACCGGCGCCTTCCCCGGCGGCGTACAGGCCAACAGCATCAAGCCCGGCGGCGCCGTGGAGTTCAAGGTCAACGGCGCCGTGGTCGGCAGCAGCGACCTCGTCAACGGTCGGGCCACCTACAACTACGTCCTGCCGGCCGGCCCCCAGACCGTCACCGCGACGTACACCGGCGACTCGCGCTACCTCCCGACGAGCGAGTCCCTCACTCGCACGGACCCGACCCTCGAGGCGCGAGTGCTGTCGAAGTTCCCGAAGTCGAAGTCGGGCTGGTACCACTCCACCGTCCGCATCTGGTTCTTCTGCAAGCCGCGGGGCTCCGAGCTGATCGAGGGTTGCCCGCGAGACGTCTCGTTGAGGGAGAGCGGCAAGGACCAGTCCGTCACCCGCACCGTCCACGCGGTCGACGGCGCCTCCGCAACCGCCACGATCAGCGGCATCGACATCGACCGCGACGCTCCGGTGATCACCGTCGACGGCCGAAGCTGCTCGGCAACCGACAAGCTCTCGGGCGTCAAGGGCAAGTGCCGCATGAGGATCGGCCCCAACGGCCACTACCGCGCGATCGCGAACGACAAGGCCGGCAATCGCGCGGTCGAGCACGGCGTTCTCGACTAGGGCCCTGACCCCGCTGGGGGCGGGACGTTCGCGCGCCCTGCAGGAATACCCGGGTACCCGGGGATTCTGGCCCCGTTGGGGGGTTGCAACACCCCAACGCGTCAGGGATACCCGGGTACCCGGGTATCCCGACCACTCGCACATCGCGCGGCATCTTGGTAACGTGCCGGTTACCGTAACTTGACGTTGACCAATCCGGCGATGAGTTCTCGGTCCCCGATCAGTCCAAGTTTCGGGCCGGGACGTGCTCGGCCCCGTGAGGAGTGCCATGCCCGTCGTCGTTCGCTACCAGACGAAGCCCGAACGGGCCGAGGAGAACCAGGCCCTGATCGAGAAGGTCTTCGAGGACCTCGAGCAGCGGCAGCCGGACGGGTTCACCTACAAGGTGTTCCGACTCGAGGACGGCGTGAGCTTCGTCCACGTGGTGATCGAGCACGACGACGTGGCCGACCCGGACTCGCTGTCCGACGTGCCGGCTTTCCAGGCGTTCACGGCTGACATCGCCGACCGTTGCGAGGTGCAGCCGGTGGCCAGCCGCGCCAGAGTCGTGGGCGGCTATCGCTGAATCTCGCGCTGGGCCCTTCTAGCGCCACGTGAAGATCCGCCGGGCATGACCGAGGGCCGCGCTCCAGCTGGTAGTGGCGTTCGCCGCTCCACCAACCGAACCACGGCCCTCTTGCTCGTGGGCAGGGGCGGGGTCGAACCGCCGACCTTCCACTTTTCAGGCGGACGCTCGTACCAACTGAGCTACCTGCCCGAGCGGCGCTCACCCTACCGGAGTCCTTTGGGTGACTTCGAATCCAGTCCTCTACGCTTTGCCATGCACCTGGCCCCCATCGTCTAGCGGCCCAGGACCCCGCCCTTTCACGGCGGTAGCACGGGTTCGAATCCCGTTGGGGGTACGACGGGCTCGGCCGGGCCGGGCCCCCATCGTCTAGCGGGCGGGTCACGAGGGACCCCGCCCTTTCACGGCGGTAGCACGGGTTCGAATCCCGTTGGGGGTACGACGGGCTCGGCCGGGCCGGGCCCCCATCGTCTAGCGGGCGGGTCACGAGG
>JAWWPK010000507.1:0-9991 GCA_033854925.1 Nocardioidaceae bacterium
GCTGCGGGTGCGAGTCGGGGAACGCGCCGCGCGCCATCAGCGTGGTGACCACCGGCAGGCCGGTCAGCTCGGCAAGCTTCCGCAGGCTTTCCGAGGCGCCCGCCTTGATCACGCCGCCGCCGACGTAGAGCACCGGCCGGCGGGCGCCGGCGATCATCCGGGCCGCCTCGCGGATCTGCTTGCCGTGCGGGTGCAGCGTCGGGTGGTACCCGGGCAGCTCCAGCGTCGGCGGCCACCGGAACATGGTCGGCGCCTGCAGGATGTCCTTGGGGATGTCCACCAGCACCGGGCCCGGACGACCGGTACCGGCCAGGTGGAACGCCTCGGCCAGGATGCGCGGTAGCTCGTCGCCGGACTGCACGAGGTAGTTGTGTTTGGTGATGGGCAGGGTGATGCCCTGGATGTCGGCCTCCTGGAAGGCGTCCGTGCCGATCGCGCCGCACGGCACCAGACCGGTGATCGCCACCAAGGCCACCGAGTCCATGTACGCGTCCGCGATCGGCGTGACCAGGTTGGTCGCGCCCGGGCCGGACGTCGCCATGCACACGCCGACCCGGCCGGTCGCCGCGGCGTACCCCTGCGCGGCGTGGCCGGCGCCCTGCTCGTGCCGGACCAGGATGTGCCGGATCTTGGAGTCCATCAGCGGGTCGTACGCCGGCAGGATCGCGCCGCCGGGGATCCCGAAGATGTCGGTGACGCCCGCCGCCTCCAGAGACGTGACCAGGCTCTGTGCCCCAGTGATCTGCTCGCTCATCCGATGCGGTCCTCTTCCTCGTTCCTGTCAGGTGCTCTCGTCCAACAAAAAACCCCTCTGCTGCGCTGGGCAACGAGGGGTGACGCGCTGGCTTCGGCGTGGATGCCTGGGTCAGCCGGCGCGTCGCATGCGTACGAGAAGGTCCTGGCGCATGCAGCCACGGTAGTCGCTCGCCCGAACGTGCGTCATCCCGTTGTTCAGCCGTCCCACCATACGGGACGCGCGTCTCAGGAACGGTCGTGGCCAGGGGCTAACCGTCGTCCTGGTCGGACTGCCTCCCGTCGGCCGTGCAGATGCAGACCTTGTTGCCGTGCTTGTCGGCCAGCACCCAGAACGCCGGGACGGCATCGGTGCTGACCAGGGTGCCGCCGGCGTCGAGGGCGGCCTGCAGCCGCTCCTCGGCGACCTCGCGGGGGACGACGATGTCGAGGTGGAACCGCTGCTGGACCTCGCCGGTCGCGTCGGGTGCCTTCTGGAACCACAGCGTGTTGTTGCGGCCGCCCGGATCCATGACCTCGACGTCCCACTGGGTGTCTGCGTAGCCGAGCACCGCCGCCCAGAACGGCTTGACCTCGGCCGCGTCGGGGACGTCGAGGGCCAGCTCGAGGGTGGACACCTCGCGCGGGGCGGCCGCGACGCCCAGCTCGGCGGCGATCGCACTGATCCGGCGGGCCAGGTCGAGGTCGCGACTGGTCACGCCGTGCACGTCATGGCTCGAGAGGTCGACGTCCACCTGCGGGTAGGTGAGCACCACGTCGGGGTGATGGTTGGCCTCCTCGGCCGCCTCGGTGATCCGGGTGACCAGCTCGAGCCCCTTCACGAAGCTGCCGGTCTTGAACCGGGAGTGCAGCCGCATGAGGAAGAACCGCCAGTCGTCGAGCCCCTCCTCGGCCTGGACCTCGTGGTAGCGCAGCGTCTGCTTGGGATCGGTCATGCCCTCAGCGTTGCATCAGCCGTCGACATCACGGTCGGCATCACCGTCGGCATCACCATCGGCGCGGTCCGGCGCGTCCGCGCCGCTGCCGGCGTCCTGGTCCTCGTCCGTCACGTTCCCGGCCGCATCGCCCTCCTCGGAGTCGTGATCCGGGTCGCGGCCCAGCCACGTCGTGACACAGGCCTTGTTCCCGTGGGTGTCGGCGAGCACCCACACGGTGGGGGCGCGCTCGTCGCTGACCAGCGTCCCGCCGGCGTCGAGGGCCGCCCGGACCCGGTCCTCGGCAACCTCGGGCGGGACGCGCACGTCGATGTGGAAGCGCTGCTGCACCTCGCCCTTGGCCTCCTGCGTCTTCTGGAACCACAGGGTCGGCCGGGTTCCGTTCGGGTCGTTCAGCTCCTCCGCGTGCGTCTTGGAGCCCTCATAGCCGAGGACGGCGGCCCAGAACGGCTTCACGTCGTCGTAGGTCGGCGTGTCCAGCGCGATCTCGATGACCGACAGCTCTCCGGGCGCGGGCTCGGCCCCGACGTCGGAGGCGAAGCCGCTGATCTGGCGCGCCAGGTCGACGTCGCGCTCGGTGACCCCACCGGCGTCGTGGCTGGACAGCCGCACGTCGACCCGACCGTAGGAGAGGTCCACGTCGGGGTGGTGGTCGGCCTTCTCGGCCGCCTTGCCGACCTTCTTGACCAGCTTGAGGCCCGTGGCGAAGTCGTCGGTCCGGAACCTGGCGTGCAGCGCGTCGAACAGCACCCGCCAGTCCTCGAGGTCGGCCTGCTCGATGTCGGCTTCGGAGAGTGTCGTCGGTGTGTCGTTCATGCAGGGGCAGTACCCCACGCCGAGGGCCATAGCGATGACAGCGACGTGCGCTGCCGCCCGTCGGCGTCGAAGTTGTCCGGGTCCAGCCACGTCTCGTGCACCGCGCGTACGGCGGGCCACTCGGCGTCGGTGACCGAGAACCAGTCGGTGTCGCGGTTGCGGCCCTTGGTCACCATGTGGTGCCGGAACCGGCCCTCGTAGGTGAAGCCGAGCCGCGCCGCCGCCCGCCGGGACGGCTCGTTGAGCGAGTCGCACTTCCACTCGAAGCGCCGGTAGCCGAGGTCCTCGAAGGCGTAGCGCATCAGCAGGTGGATCGCCTCGGTGGCCGCCCGGGTGCGCTGCAGGGACCGCGCGTAGAGCACGCCCGCCACCTCCACCTGGCCGGTGGCCGGGTCGATCCGGGTGAACGACGCGATGCCCGACGCCACGCCGCCGGGCACCAGGGCGAAGGTGAGCAGGTCGGGCGTGGCGAGGGTCCGGGCGATGAACGCGGTCATCTCCTCGACGGCGGGCGGCGGCGCGGTGGCCCGGTAGGTCCACAGCGAGCGGTCCTCGGTGCCGCACAGCGTGGCGAGCAGGTCGTCCGCGTGGTCGGTCGTGAGCGGCTCGACGACGACGTACTGACCCTCGATGGTCACCGGCTCCGGCCGGGGCCGCGGCGACCACTCCGGGATCACGAGGTCACCGACGGGCTGGCCGAACTCGTTCACGTCAGGCACGGCGCGACCCTAGTCCCGTCACTAGTCTCAGCACCGTGACCATCCGCAGCGCCCGCCTGTGGCACGGGCTGACCGCGCTGGTCGCGGTCGCGGCGCTGGTCCTGCAGCTGGTGCTGATCATCCGCGGCGGCCGGGTCCTCGACGACACCTCGCGGCCGGCGCTTCCGATCCGGCTGGGCCGGTTGGTCTCCTACTTCACGATCCAGAGCAACCTCCTCGTGGCGATCAGCACCGCGCAGCTGGCGCGCGACCCGCTGCGCGACGGGCCGGTCTGGCGCGTCGTACGGCTGGCGGCGGTGGCCGGGATCTTCGTCACGGGCATCGTCCACTTCTTCCTCCTCCGGCCGCTGCTCGACCTGGACGGCGCGGACTGGGTGACCGACAAGATGCTGCACATGGTGGTGCCGGTCCTGGCGGTGGTCGGCTGGGCACTCTTCGGCCCGCGACCCCGGATCGAGCGCCGCGACCTCCAGCTCACTCTCATCTGGCCGCTGGCCTGGCTGGCCTGGACGCTGGTGGTCGGCGGGGCGAGCGGCTGGTACCCCTACCCGTTCCTCGACCACCGCGAGGAGCACGGCACCATGGGTGTCGTGCTCACCAGTGCCGCGATCACGGTCTTCTTCCTGCTGGTCCTGGCCCTCGCGCGGTACGTCGACCAGCGGACCCAGCCCGCGCCGCAGGCGTGGGATCCCTACCGTGGAGGTACCGCACGCCCATGACCACTCCACCCACCGACACGGGGATCGACCCCACCGTGCCGCCCAGCGGCACCGGCTGCGCGGAGTGCGACCCCGCCGGCGGCTGGTGGGTGCACCTGCGCCGCTGCGCCCAATGCGGCCACATCGGCTGCTGCGACACCTCACCGGCCCAGCACGGCACCGCGCACTTCCGCGAGACCGGCCACCCGATCATGCAGAGCTTCGAGCCGGGTGAGGACTGGTTCTGGGACTTCCGCACCGAGGAGCCGGTCGGCGGCCCCGAGCTGGCGCCGCCCACGGCGCACCCGGAGGACCAGACCGTGCCCGGCCCGGCCGACAGGGTGCCGGCCGACTGGCGCGAGCACGTCCACTAGGACCCGAGGGTCTGGGTGACCTCCCGGACCCCGTCGCGAACGACCACCCGGGCGATGGCGCCGTTGACCAGCGGCAGGAACGGCTGGGTGTGGCCGATGTCCATCTCGGCGACGACCGGGATGCCGAGGTCGCCGAGCGCGTCCTCGACCGCCTCGAGCTGGGAGAGGTCCTCCGCGTCCGGGGCAGGCGTGCGACCGATCAGGACGGCGTTCGCGTGCTCGAACCACCCGGCGTACCGCAGCCCGTGGAAGATCCGGCAGGCGTCGTAGGCGCCGAACTCGCAGGCCTCGAGGTAGACCAGCAGCCCCTCGTCGGCGTGCGCGCGACCGTACGCCGCCACGTCGGCGTACGGCGTGGCAGCCAGCGGACCGAGCACCTCGAGGCAACCGCCGACGAGGCGGCCCGAGACGTCGACGTCGCTGCCGTCCAGCACCACCCAGTCGGTCGGCCGGTCGAGTGTCATCTCGGTGGTCTCGGGCGCGCGGTGGTCGCCCCAGTCGTCCCGGGTGCGTCCGGGGCTGCGCTGCACGACCTCACCGGTGGTCGCCAGCAGGTCGGTCCAGTGCAGCAGCCCTGCGGGCGGCGCCAGCGCGGTGTCCATGAGGTTCCAGCCGTGCGCCGTGGCCCAGCCGAGCCGGGTCGTGAGCGCGACCATGAGGGTCGAGATGTCGCTCCAGCCGACCAGCCAGGTGGGGTCGGCAGCGGCCAGCCGGTCCCAGTCGAGCTGGTCGAGCAGGTCGATGGCCAGCTCACCACCGAACGGAGGTACGACGGCCGCCACCGCGGGGTCGCACAGGAGCTCGACCAGCTCCGCGGCGCGCTGCTCCTTGGGCGCCGACCGGACCAGGTCGCCCGACATGCACTCCCCCACGACGACCTCGAAGCCGCGGTCGCGCAGCCACCGGAGGTTGAACTCCAGCCTCGGGATCGACTCCGACGGCACGCCGCTCGACGGGGACGTGACGGCGATCCGGTCACCGGCCACCAGCGGGCGAGGGAAGCGCGTCGCCGCCGGTGTCATGAAGAGGAGGTTGTCAGGCCGGTGAGGACCGCGCGAACGCTTTCCAGCCCGGCCCGCACCTCGGCGTACGACGTGGAGAGCGGCGAGAGCCCGATCCGCAGCCCGTGCGGGTCGCGGTAGTCGGGGATCACGTCGCGCTCCCACAGCGCCACCGTGGCCTCGCGCATCAGCGGGTGGTTGAGGGCCACGTGCCCACCCCGGCGATCTGCATCGAGGGGCGACGCGAGCACGACGCCGAGCGGTGCCAGCAGCTCGGCCGAGACCTCGATGGCGTGCTCGGTGAGCGCCGCCGACTTCGCGCGGATGGCGCCGAGCCCGGCCTCGGCGACCACGTCGACCATGTCCTCGAGTGCGAGCATCCCGACGATCGCGGGCGTGCCGGAGAGGAACCGGCGGATGCCGGTCGCCGGCACGTACGACGGCCCCATCAGAAACGGCTCGTCGGCGCCCATCCAGCCCTGGATCGGCTGGGTCAGCTCGGCCTGGTGCCGCTCCGCGACGTAGAGGAACGCCGGGGCGCCGGGACCGCCGTTGAGGTACTTGTAGGTGCAGCCGACGGCCAGGTCGACCTCCCACTCGTCGAGATGGACGTCGACCACGCCGGCCGAGTGGCAGAGGTCCCAGAGCACCAGCGCGCCGGCCTCGTGGGCGATCCGGGTGAGCTCCGGGACGTCCGCCAGCCAGGCCGAGCGGTAGGCGACGTGGTTGAGGAGCACGAGCGCGGTCTGCGGTCCCACCACCTCGGCCAGCTGCTCGGCGGTCACGCCGCCGCTGGTGTCGACCTCGATCCACCGCAGTGTGAGCCCGGTCTCCCGGGCGACGCCGTCGGCGACGTAGCGGTCGGTCGGGAACTGGTCGCGGTCGAGCACGATCTCGGTGCGGCCCGGGCGGGCGGCGACGGCGGCGCGCATCAGCTTGTAGAGCAGGACCGTGGTCGAGTCCCCGATGGCGACCTGCCCGGGCGCCGCGCCGAGACAGACCTCGCCGAGCCGGTCGCCGAGGGTGCGCGGCAGGTCGAACCACCGCTCGTCCCAGCCGCGGATCAGCCGACCGCCCCACTCCTGCTCGACGAACTCCGCGAGTCGCGGGCCGGTCACCTTCAACGGCCGGCCCAGGGAGTTGCCGTCGAAGTAGACCAGCGGGGTCTCGGCGCCGACGAAGCGGTCGCGGTACGCCGCCAACGGGTCGGCGGCGTCCAGCTCCTGGGCGTCACGCATCCGGCGAGGCTAGCGGGCGCACCGCGCTCGGCTCACTGGAAGCTGACGAACCGCACCTTCGGGTTGATCCGGCGTACGTCGGCGGGAGACATCCGGTGCACGTCCTCGTCGTAGAAGAGCTTGAAGCCCATGAAGAACTGCCGGGGTCGCGCGACGGCGTGGAAGGTGGCGAGCTTCTGGCCGGGGGTGCCGAAGCCGTCGACGTGCTGGACCATGACCAGCCCGCGGCGCGGCTCGATGGTGCCGATGTCGTGGATCATGTCGGTGCGGAACTGGTGCAGGACGAACAGCTTCTGCGGCAGCGCGTGCCGGGCCACCAGGTCGCGCAGCCAGGCGGACACGCGGTTCACCTCGGAGGCGCCGACCGAGCCGATCCGGGAGCCGGGTGCGGCGTGCTTCCCCATCCGCCACTCGGGGTCGAGCGCGAGGCCGACGTAGGGGTCCTTGAGGGCCCAGGCCCAGCGCTTGGCGACGGTGAGGAAGTCGGCGCGGCCGGGCTGGAGGTCGAGCAGCAGCAGGGCGTCGTGGCGGTGTGCGGCGTCGATGTACTTCTGCACCTCGGCGCGGGCGATGTCGTGGGAGTAGTCATGGCCCGGGCCGGCGTAGCGGTCCGCGATGCTGACGATCAGCTCGTAGACGACCTGCACCGGCTGGTGCTTCCGGGCGAACGGCTTCGCGGCGCGGTGCACGCGGTGCTGCATCTCGTCGGGGCTGGTCTCCCCCAGGACGCCGAGCGCGCCGGTCTCGGCGGTGCCGTAGTAGGCGACGAGGAACTTCCCGTCGCCGAAGATGCTCGTCGCGCCTCCCGGCAGCGTCTTCGCGGGCGGTGGCGGCCCGGGCACCGTGGGTGCGGTGAGGCCGCCCTGCGGGTCGGTGACGGTGGTCTCGCCGCCGTCCGCCGTGGTGACTGTGTGCGCGGTGGCCGAGAGGCCTGACGTCGAGGAGACGGTGGTGGCGGTCGAGCCGCTGGCGGGCATGGCGTCCCAGGCAGGCAGTGCCGACGCGTCGGGTACGACGGCCGCCATGCCGATCAGGGCGACCATCGCCAGGCCGACGGCGACGAGGACGGGGCGTTCGGAATTGTCCATCGAGAAGTTGACGATAGGCGATGCCGAACGGTTGCGAGGGAACCCCCTCCCGTGTCAGCGGGTCCTACAGGTCGCCGGCGGCCAGCATCGTGTCGAGTCGCGCGTAGCCATCGTTCAGGCCGACCTCCATGCCCGAGGAGAGAATCATGTCCCGGGTCTCGAAGCTCTCGACCAGGGACTCGCTCATCATGCGCGTGCGCCCGTCACCGAGGTCCTCGAAGACCATCGTCTCGAGCGCCACCCCGTCGGGCACCCCCTCGAACGTGAAGGTCTGGACGAGCCGGTCCTCGCGAACGGTGTGGAAGCAGCCGTGGAAGCCGTACTCCTCGCCGCGCACCACGGCCAGGTAGCGCCAGCTGCCGCCGGTGCGCGGGTCCCACTGGTCGATCTTGACCTCGGTGCCGTCCGGGCCGGTCCAGCGCGCGAAGAGGTCGGCGTCCGTGTGCGCCCGGACCAGCTGGGCGGGCGTGGCCGCGAACTCGCGGGTGATCCGAATGACGGGCAGGTCACTCGGTGCCTCGATCGTCGTGGTGCCGTCGGCGGTGGTCGTCGTGGTGGTGGCCGTGGTGGTCATGCGGTCTCTCCCTGCTCGGACTGGTCGTTGACTTCGTCGTTCAGCTCAGCCAGGACCGCGTCCAGGCGCTGGTAGCGGGCCTCGGCCTCGCGGCGGTAGCGCTCGATCCACTTGGTCTTCAGGTCGAACACCTCCGCCTCGAGATGGACCGGCCGCCGCTGGGCGTCCCGCCCGCGGGTCACCAGGCCGGCCCCCTCGAGCACCTTGAGGTGCTTCGACACGGCCTGCAGGCTCACGTCGTACGGCGCCGCCAGGTCGCCGACCGTGGCGTCACCGGCACACAGGCGGGCGACGATGTCTCGGCGGGTCGGGTCTGCCAGTGCGGCGAACACCTGGGACAGCGGATCGGGCATCTCGTCCTCAACTGATTGGTTGAATACGAGGAGCCTGTCAGACGCCGTACACCGTTGTCAACCGTCTGGTTGAGCAAGATCACCCGGCCGCCGGAGGAGTCCCCTGAGATCAGGTGACCCATCCCGAGCTCAGCCGGTGATCGCTCCATGAGCAGCGGAGGCGACGAGCTTGCGGTACTTGGCGAGCACGCCGGTCGTGTACTTCGGCGGCAGCGGCTCCCAGCCGTCCTTGCGCGACTCCCAGTCCTCCCTCATCTCGACCTCGAGGGAGCGGTTGAGCACGTCGAGCGTGATCTGGTCGCCGTCGCGCAGGAACGCGATCGGGCCGCCGTCGACCGCCTCCGGGGCGATGTGGCCGACGCAGAGCCCCGTGGTGCCGCCGGAGAAGCGGCCGTCGGTGATGAGGAGGACGTCCTTGCCGAGCCCGGCGCCCTTGATCGCGCCGGTGATCGCGAGCATCTCGCGCATCCCGGGGCCGCCCTTGGGGCCCTCGTTGCGGATCACCACGACGTCGCCGGCGGTGATCTGGCCGGCCTCCAGGGCGTCCATCGCGGCGCGCTCGCCGTCGAAGACCCGCGCGGTGCCGGTGAAGACCGAGTCGTCGAAGCCGGCCGTCTTCACCACCGCGCCGTCCGGGCTCAGCGAGCCGCGCAGGACGGTGATGCCGCCGGTGCGGTGGATGGGCGAGCTCATCGAGCGGATGATCTTGCCGTCCGGGTCGGGCGGGTCGATCTCGGCCAGGTTCTCGGCGAGCGTCTTGCCGGTGACGGTGAGCGCGTCGCCGTGCATCAGCCCGGCGTCGAGCAGCGCCTTCATCACGACCGGCACGCCGCCGATGCGGTCGACGTCGGTCATCACGTACTGCCCGAACGGCTTGACGTCGGCCAGGTGCGGCACCTTGTCGCCGATGCGGTTGAAGTCGTCGAGGTCGAGATCGACGTGCGCCTCGTAGGCGATGGCCATCAGGTGCAGGACGGCGTTGGTCGACCCGCCCAGCGCCATGACGAGCGTGATCGCGTTCTCGAAGGCCTGCTTGGTGAGGATGGTGCGGGCCGTGATGCCGGCGTCGACGAGCGCGACCGCGGCCTCGCCCGAGCGCACGGCGAAGGCGTCACGGCGCTTGTCCGGGGCGGGCGGCGCGGCGCTGCCGGGCAACGACAGGCCGAGGGCCTCGGCCGCGCTGGCCATGGTGTTCGCGGTGTACATGCCGCCGCAGGCTCCCTCACCGGGGCAGATGGCCTTTTCGATCGCGGTGACCTCGTCGCGGGTCATCCGCCCGGCCAGGCAGGCGCCGACCGCCTCGAAGGCGTCGATGATGGTGACGTTGCGGTCCTGGTAGCGGCCGGGCAGCGTGGACCCGGCGTAGAGGAACACGGCTGCGACGTCGAGGCGCGCGGCGGCCATCATCATCCCGGGCAGCGACTTGTCGCAGCCGGCCAGCA
>JAWWPK010000508.1:0-5764 GCA_033854925.1 Nocardioidaceae bacterium
GCCGTGACCGACTGGGAGCTGAGGAGAGGATTCGAGCGACTGTGAGTGCAGTTCAACAAGCCACGTTCACCGTCATCAACCCCGCCACGGAGCAGGCCGTGGTCGACGTGGCCCTGACCGACCTGGCCGGCACCGATGCCGCGATCGCCGCCTCGCACGAGGCGTTCCAGTCCTGGAAGACGATCGCGCCGGGCGAGCGGGCCGCGTTGCTGCGCCGGTTCGCGAGCGTCGTCGACGCGCACATCGACGAGCTCGCCGAGCTCGAGGTCCGCAACGCCGGCCACACGCTCGGCAACGCCCGCTGGGAGGCGGGCAACGTCCGCGACTGCCTGAACTACTACTCCGGCTCGCCGGAGCGGATGCTGGGCAAGCAGATCCCTGTGGCCGGAGGCACGGACATCACGTTCTACGAACCACTCGGGGTGGTCGGCGTGCTCGTCCCCAGGAACTTCCCGATGCCGATCGCGGGCTGGGGCTTCGCGCCGGCTCTCGCGGCGGGCAACACCGTCGTGCTGAAGCCTGCCGAGATCACTCCGCTGACGGCCATCCGCCTCGGTGAGCTGGCACTCGAGGCCGGGCTCCCCGAGCATGTGTTCACGGTCATCCCGGGCAAGGGGTCGATCGTCGGCGAACGGTTCGTGACCCACGAGCTGGTCCGCAAGGTCGTCTTCACCGGCTCGACCGAGGTCGGCAAGAGAGTGATGGCCGGCTGCGCCGACCAGGTCAAGGCGGTCACCCTCGAGCTGGGCGGCAAGAGCTCGAACATCGTCTTCGCGGACGCCGACATCGCCGCGGCCGCCGCGTCGGCGCCGTACGCCGTCTTCGACAACGCGGGGCAGGACTGCTGCGCGCGGTCGCGGATCCTGGTCGAGCGTTCGGCCTACGACGAGTTCCTGGCCGGCCTGGAGAAGGCGGTCTCGGCGCTGCGGGTGATCGACCCGGCCGACGAGGCGTCCGAGATGGGGCCGATGGTGTCCGCGGGGCAGATGGCGTCCGTGCAGGGCTACCTCGACGAGGTGGAGGTCGCCTTCGCGGGTTCGAAGCCCGACGGGGCCGGCTGGTGGCTCGCGCCCAGCGTGGTGACCGTCGACGACCCGGCGACCCGGATCTGGCGCGAGGAGGTGTTCGGCCCGGTCGTGGCGGTGATGCCGTTCGACGACGAGGCGGACGCCGTCGCGAAGGCCAACGACTCCGAGTACGGCCTCTCCGGCTCGATCTTCACCAACGACCTCGGCCGCGGCCTGCGCGTGGCTCGTGCGGTCGAGGCCGGCAACCTGTCGGTCAACTCGCACTCGTCGGTGCGCTACTGGACGCCGTTCGGTGGCTACAAGCAGTCCGGCCTCGGCCGGGAGCTCGGTCCGGACGCACCCATGGCGTTCACCGAGGAGAAGAACGTCTTCATCGCTCACTGACTCGCGCTGTGGTGACCTGGCTCTAGGGGGCTTGGAAGACACGGCGACGCTCTCACCGAAAGGAAGCTCATGGCGGGACGGATCCAGGACCGCGTCGCGGTCGTCACCGGCGGCTGCTCGGGCATCGGGCTGGCCACCGTGCGGCGGTTCGTCGCGGAAGGCGCCAGCGTCGTCATCGGTGACCTGTCCGACGACCGCGGCGCAGAGATCGTCCAGGAGCTCGGCGGCGCCGACCGGGCGACGTACGTCCACGTGGACGTGACCGACAAGGACGAGGTGGACGCGCTCTTCCAGGCCGCCAAGGACACCTACGGCTCGGTCGACATCGCGTTCAACAACGCCGGGATCAGCCCCCCGGAGGACGACTCCATCCTCGACACCGACCTCGACGCGTGGCGACGGGTGCAGGAGGTCAACCTGACCTCGGTCTACCTGTGCTGCAAGGCCGCGCTCCCCCACATGCTCGAGCAGGGCAGGGGGTCGATCATCAACACCGCGTCGTTCGTGGCCGTGATGGGCGCGGCCACCTCGCAGATCTCCTACTCGGCGTCCAAGGGCGGCGTGCTCTCGATGACCCGCGAGCTCGGGGTGCAGTTCGCCCGCCAGGGTGTCCGGGTGAACGCGCTCTGCCCCGGGCCGGTGAACACGCCGTTGCTGCAGGAGCTGTTCGCCAAGGACCCCGAGCGCGCCGCGCGACGGCTGGTGCACATCCCCATGGGCCGGTTCGGCGAGCCCGATGAGATGGCCTCGGCGGTCCTCTTCCTCGCGTCCGACGACTCGTCGTTCATGACCGCAAGCACGTTCCTGGTCGACGGCGGCATCACCGGGGCCTACGTCACCCCGCTATGAGCACCCCACGAAACCGCGACCTCCCCCGCTGCGCTCCTCCGGCACGCGCTTTCGCGGGGGCCCCGGAAAAGCTGTGACCGTTCCGCTGATCGGTCTCACGACCTACCGGGAGGAGGCCCGTTGGGGCGTGTGGGAGCAGCGCGCCGACGTGCTGCCCGCGCAGTACGCCGAGGCGGTGGTCGGCTGTGGCGGACTACCGGTGCTGCTGCCGCCGGTCTCCACTGCCGGCGCGGCCGACGTGGCGGTCTCGCGCCTGGGCGGGCTGGTGATCTCCGGCGGCGCCGACGTCGACCCCACCCAGTACGACGCGGAGCCGCACCCGCGCACCTCGAACTGGCGGCCGGACCGCGATGCCTGGGAGCTCGCCCTGCTCGACGCCGCCGACGCCGTCGGCCTCCCGGTGCTGGGCGTGTGTCGCGGCATGCAGGTGATGGCGGTGCACGCCGGCGGGAGCCTCGACCAGCACACCCCAGACCTGGTGGGGCACGACGAGCACAGTCCGGGCGGCGACGTGTTCGGCGCGGTGGCCGTCTCGACCGAGGCCGGCAGCCGGCTCGCGACGCTGGTGGGGCCCTCGCTCACGGTCAACTGCCACCACCATCAAAGTGTCGCCGAGCACCCGGGGTTCGTGGCCTCGGCGCACGCGGCGGACGGCACGCTGGAGGCCATGGAGGTCCCCGGTGGAGACCGGTTCTGCCTGGCGGTGCAGTGGCACCCGGAGACCGCGGCGGACGTCGGCCTGCTGGCCGGGCTGGTGCGGGCCGCGGCGGCGTACCGGCCATGACGATGCGCAGGCGCCGGGAACCGGTGCTGATCAGCGCACACCGGTTCGGGGCCGGCAAGGAGCGGGATCTGGAGAACTCCCTCAACGCCCTCGAGGCGTCGCTGACGCTCGGGGTGGACTACGTCGAGTTCGACGTGCAGCGGTGCAACGACGGGACGTTCGTCGTTGCCCACGACAGCTGGGTCGCGGTCGGCGACCACCACCTGCCCATCGAGTCGCTGACGCCGCTGCAGCTCGAGGTCCTGGCCGGGATCGTCGTGCGCTACGAAGATGTGCTGGCCCGGATCGACGGGCGGGCCAAGGCGCACATCGACCTGAAGTTCGACTCTCCGGACGACGCGTACGCCGACCCGGCGTCCACGCACGAGGTCGCCGCCGTCCGGCGCGCGCTCGAGGTGCTGGGCACCGACTTCCTGCTGGTGACCACGAACGACGACAGGGCGGTACGCGCGGTCCGGGACTGGTCCGACGCCGAAGGGCACGTGCTGCTGGTGGGGCTGTCCCTGGGCCGGTCGGTCCGCGGCCTGCCGTGGTGGCAGCAGGTGCGGGTGCGGGTGTCGGAGCTGTTGCCGAGGCTGCGCTACCGCGAGTCGCGGGCCAACCTCGTCGTCGCCAAGCACACGCTGGCCCGGCTCGGTGTCGCGGCGTTCGCCCGGCGGCGGCACCTGCCGTTGTTGGTGTGGACGGTCGACACCGAGGAGTCGCTGCGCTACTGGATGCGTCCGGGCCGGGCCTGGTTGGTCACGACAAACCAGCCCGGCCTGGCGCTGAAGGTGCGGTCCGGCGTCAGCCGGTGACGCACTTGGCGAAGTCGTCGGTCAGCTTCCCGATCGCCGCCGCGTCGTCCTTGTTGCCCTCGAAGCCCGAGTTCCCGTCGACCAGCGCCTGAAGGGCGTCGTCGGAGAGGTCGGAGTCGTGCAGCACCTTGGCGATGCAGTCGATCGCTTGGTCGCTGGCGGCCGACGCGATGGCAACACCGTTCGGGTTGCCCTTGTCCTTGAGTGCCTTGGCGATGTCATCGGTGGACGGACGTCCGCCGCCACCACAGGCGGTGAGGACGGCGAGCAGGGTGAACAGTGCGACGATCTTCTTCATCTCTTCGCCTTCGTTTCGGGGCAGCCAAGATCTTCGGCTGCCAGCCGGGTCCGAGAGGACCCTCTCGGGTGGGGCCCTCGCGGTCAAGAGACGTGCGGACGGGGGTGCGGGTTCCCCTGTTGGGGGCCTCAGGCCTGGCGCTGGGCGCGCACGGCGTTCACCTCGGCGACGAGTGCCTCGACGGCCGGGCGCTCGTCCTCGCTGAACGGCCACAGCCCGATGTCGTTGCGCTGGAGATTGGCGGTGAGGGTCGCACCGTCGATCCAGAAGTTGACCATCAGCATCACGTGGTAGCGGGTGGAACCCTCCTGGTAGGGCGAGAACACCTCGAACACCCGCCCGTCGAAGGAGACCAGCCAGTTGCCGATCCGGACGTCGACGGGTGCAGTCACGCCGGGGAGCGTACGCCTGACAGGATTGCGCCGTGGCCATCGAAGTCGAGTCGAGAACCGATGTCCTCGGAGCGCCGTACCTCGCCGAGACCCTGGAGCTGCCTCCGGACGAGGAAGGCGCGGTCGTCGCAACTCTGGTGAGCCGGGCCGCCGCCGGCCCGACCACCAAGGCGGTGCTGCACGTGCACGGCTTTGCCGACTACTTCTTCCAGACCGGGTACGCCGAGTGGTGGGCCGAGCGCGGCTACGACTTCTACGCGCTCGACCTGCGCAAGCACGGCCGCTCGCTCCTGCCCCACCAGACGCCGAACTACATCACCGACCTGCGCGACTACTACCCCGAGCTCGACCAGGCCTGGGAGCGGATCACCCGGCGCGACGGACACACCGAGGTCGTCATCTCCGCACACTCGACCGGCGCGCTCGAGATCGCGCTCTGGGCCGACGGCCGGCGCCCCGCCCAGCTGGTCGGTGCGGTCATGAACTCCCCCTGGCTCGACCTCCAGGGCGGCACGATGCTGCGGGTCGTCGGCACCCCCATCCTCAAGCAGCTCGGCGCCTGGCAGCCGATGCGCGAGATCAAGCGGCACGTGACCGGCTTCTACACGCGCAGCCTGCACAAGGACCATGAGGGCGAGTGGGACTTCAACCTGCTGTGGAAGCCGGTCGAGTCGTTCACCATCTACGCCGGCTGGCTGCGGGCCGTCCGCGAGGGACACGCCCGCCTGCACCGCGGCCTCGACCTCCCCTGCCCCGTCCTCGTGCTGTCGTCCGGGCGCTCGTCCCTGCCCGAGGTGATGGGCGAGGACGTGCACGGCACCGACATCGTGCTCGACGTCGTGCAGATCCGGCGCTGGGCGACGGCGTTGGGCTCCCACGTCACCTACGTCGCGATCGAGGGTGCCCGCCACGACGTGGTGCTGTCCCGCGATGAGCCCCGGTCCCGCGCGTACGACGCCATCAGCACCTGGATGACCGCCTGGGTCGACCCGCCCAAGAGATCGCTGCTGTAGGAGTTGGGTTGGGTTGGGTTGGGGTCTGCGCTCGTGGCACCGAGTTGGCGGACCGCCGGGTGGGGGGTGTCCGCGCCGACAGGGCAAATCGCCGTGGCGCGGGTGGCTTGGTCTCGGGTCGAGTCGGGTGCCCCGCGCCACGGCTTTGCTTTAGCGACGCGGACCCCCCCCACCCAGCGTTCCGGCACGCATCACCCTCGCTCCGTCATCACGGTGGGT
>JAWWPK010000509.1:0-15449 GCA_033854925.1 Nocardioidaceae bacterium
AGCTTGTCGCCGTAGAGGTCGCGGAGCTGGTTCATCCGGTAACGGACGGTCTGGGGGTGCACGAAGAGGGCGGCGGCGATGTCGTCGCGGCGGCCCTGGTGCAGCAGCCAGGCGCGCAGGGTGTCGGCGAGCTTCTCCGCGGTGCCGGGCCGGAGCCCCTCGAGCGGGGCCAGGACGCGGGCGCGGAGGTCGGCGAGCGCGGACTCGTCGGCGTGGAGGACCAGCCGCGGGAGCTCGGCCTCGGTGTCCAGCTCGATGCCGAGCTCGCGGGCGCGCAGGGCGCGGTCGACCGACCGGCGTACGCCGAGCCAGGGCACGGCGGGGCCGGCGATCGAGGCGCGGTCACGAAGCGTGCGGAGCAGCGGCGTACGACGCCCGCCGTGCGCGTCCGGCACCAGCAGCAGCACGCCTTCGACGACGCCGGGAGCCTCGGAGGCCTGGATGGTGTTGGGCGCGACCAGGCCGAGCACCGGTCGGACCTGCGACTCGGGGACGAGCACGGCGGTGAGCGTGGTCGGCGGCGCCCAGCCCGCGCGCTCCGCCGCTTCGGTGACCTCCTCTTCGGAGGCTCCGTTGAGGAGCAGCACAGCGATGCTCTCGAGCAGCCGCTGCCGGACCCGGCCGGTGGTCTCGGTCTCGTCGGTGTGGCCGGCGACCGCGGCCGCGGACAGCTCGTCGATGTAGGCGAAGACCAGCTCGGCGAAGTCCGCGAGCACCTCCGCGCTGAGTCCGTTGCGGACCGTGATCTCCGACAGCTCGCGCCACGAGACCCGGGCCCCGATCCGGAACGCCGCCAGCAGGGCGTCGGTGGTGCGGCCGCTGCGCGCCTCGCCGCGACCGAGCTGGTAGCTGCCCTCGACGGCGGGCGCGGTCGGTGTCCTCAGGTCCTCGGTGCGGCCGCGGCTGGCCAGGGTGAGGAAGCCGCCGAGCGCCAGCTGGACGGCGTTGCGGATCGTCGCACCCATCGGTCCGCCGAAGGCGTCGCGGTAGCTCGGGACCTCCTCGACGATCGCCGCAACCACGTCGTCGGCCACCGCGGAGAGCTGGCCGCGCATCTCCTCGAGCGCGCCGGCGGGCAGCTGGAGACCGTGGTCCGCGGTCGGGCGGGTAGCCTGACGAGCGGTACTGCGCATGTTTTTGTCCTTTGCGAACAAATGTGACGTGTCCGTTCACGTGCACAGGACATGAATCATCGCACGGGAACAGGCATTCTGGACACATGGCATCGATCTCCGCCTCCGGGCCCGTCCGCGGTCGCACTGCGGGCAGGTCCCTGCGCGGCGCCCTGCGCCGGGTGGCCGAGGCGGCGGTGACACCGCTCGAGCTCGACGACGTCTTCGACGTCTTCCATCCGCTGCGTGGCAATCGCGACGACGACGGCCTGCGCGGCCGGATCGTCTCGGTGACCGCCGAGACTGCGGAGTCCGCGACCCTGGTGGTCAAGCCGGGTCGCGACTGGGCCGGCCACGTGCCGGGCCAGTACGTCCGGGTCGGCGTCGACGTCGACGGCGTACGCCTGTGGCGCACCTACTCGCTGACCCACGGTCCGCGCCGCGACCGCAACCTGAGCTTCACCGTCAAGGCGATCCCCGGCGGCGTGGTCTCCAACCACCTGGTGCACCGAGCCCGGGCCGGCCAGATGCTCCAGCTCGAGCAGGCCGAGGGCGAGTTCGTGCTGCCCACCCCGATCCCGCGCAAGCTGCTGCTGGTCACCGCCGGCTCCGGCATCACGCCGGTGATCGGGATGCTGCGCAACCTGTTCTCCCGCAGGGTGCCCGTCGACACCGACATCACCCTCGTGCACGTCAACCAGAGCGAGTCGTCCGCGATCTTCCGCGACGAGCTTCGTGCGCACGGCACGGCCGGCCACCTCCAGCTGGTCGAGCGGTACGACGACTGCCACGGCATCCTCGACGTCGACCACCTCGACGAGCTCGTCCCCGACCTGGCCGAGCGGCTCACCTACGCCTGCGGGCCGGCCGGGCTGCTCGACGCACTCGAGAAGCACCACGCCGACCGCGGCCTCTCTCTCACCACCGAGCGGTTCCGCCCGGCACTCGTCGAGGCCGGCGAGGGTGGCACCGTGACGTTCGCCGACGGTCGCGAGATCGAGGCCGACGGCAGCACCCCGATCCTGGACGCCGCCGAAGGCGCTGGCGTCCTCATGCCCAGCGGCTGCCGAATGGGCATCTGCATGGGCTGCGTCATCCCCATGAAGTCCGGGGCGGTCCGCGACCTGCGCAACGGCGCGATCACCGTCGCCGTTCCCGGCGAGACCGGTCCGGAGGGCGTCAAGATCCAGACCTGCATCAGCGCTGCTGCTGGTGCCTGCCACATCGATGAAGGAGCTCGCTCCCGATGACCACGATCACTCAGAAGTCCGACAACCCGACCGCCCACCTCACCCCCGAGGACATCGAGCAGCTCGGCATCGAGCTCGACGCGATCCGCCAGGACATCCTCGACGACCGCGGCGACCGCGACGCGGCGTACATCCGCCGGGTCATCGCCGTGCAGCGCCGCCTCGAGCTCGGCTCGCGCGCCGTCCTGCTCGGCTCTGCGCTGCCGCCCCTTTGGGTGCTCGGCACGGTCGGCCTGTCGATCTCCAAGATCCTCGAGAACATGGAGATCGGGCACAACGTGCTGCACGGCCAGTGGGACTGGATGCGCGACCCGAAGATCCACTCCACGACGTGGGAGTGGGACATGGCCACCCCGGCTGAGCAGTGGAAGCACTCGCACAACCAGGTGCACCACACCTACACGAACATCGTCGGCAAGGACAACGACCTCGGCTACGGCATCATGCGCGTCGACGAGGAGCAGCGCTGGCACCCGCTGTACCTCGCCCAGCCGTTCTGGAACTTCGTCAACGCCTGCTTCTTCGAGTACGGCATCGCGGCCTACGACCTCGAGCTGGGCCGCAACCTGCAGATTCCGAAGGACAAGCGCCCGGCCGAGTTCAAGGACAACGTCAAGAAGGTGCTCGGCAAGATCCGCAAGCAGGCCACCAAGGACTACGTCGTCAACCCGGTGCTTGCCCTGCCGTTCGGTGCCTTCCTGCCGACGCTGGCCGCCAACTTCACCGCCAACATCGTCCGCAACGTGTGGAGCCACTCAGTGATCATGTGTGGCCACTTCCCCGAGGGCGTCGAGACCTTCGAGCGCAAGTCGATCCCCGACGACGAGACCCGCGGCCAGTGGTACCTCCGCCAGATGCTCGGCTCGGCCAACATCTCCGGCTCCAAGGCCATGCACCTCATGAGCGGCAACCTGTCGCACCAGATCGAGCACCACCTGTTCCCGGACCTGCCGTCCAACCGGTACGCCGAGGTCGCCCCGAAGGTGCAGGCGCTGTTCGACAAGTACGACCTCAACTACCACGCGGCGTCCATGCCGCAGCAGGTCTACTCGGCCTGGCACAAGGTGGTCCGGCTCTCCCTGCCCAACGGGTTCTTGGCGACCACCAACGTCAAGAACCTGCCCTCGCAGCTCAAGCTGCTCTACGCCATGTCGACCAAGGGCCCGAAGGTGCGACGCGCCGCCCAGGCCCGGCTGCAGCAGCAGGCCCGCAAGGCCGCGGCGGCCTGACGCAGCCTCTCCCTAGGGTCGCGGCACGTCGTAGGTCCGGCCGAAGGGATCGGTCCAGGTATAGCTGCCGTCCGCGTTGCGCTGGTAGGACCAGCCGTAGTGGGTCTTGGCCCGGTGGTGGCCCCGGCAGAGAGGTGCCAGGTTGTCGGGCCGGGTCTGGCCCGGTGGTCCGCCGTCGTCCATCTCCACGAACGCCTCGATGTGGTCGAGGTCGCAGTCGCGCGCGTCTTTGCTGCAGTTGGGGTGAACACATGTGCGGTCACGCAGGATGACGAGCTCGCGCATCCACGCGGGTGGCTCGTACTGGTCGACCGCGTCGGTGCGGCACCGGTCGAGCACGGGCAGGAGCGTGAACCGGCTGGTGTGCAGCCAGCTCTGGATCGTCGCCACGGTCAGCGGGCCGAGCCGCTCGACGAACCCCAGCCTCTTGTCGGGAACGGTGGTCGTCGGGTCGGGCAGCGCGGACGCGTCGAGGTGCAGGTAGAGCTTGGTCTTCGACGTCGCGCCCGCACCGTCCGCGATGTCGCCGAGCGCCGCCACCTTGCGGTGCTCGAGCGAGGGTTGCTCCTCCGTCGGCTGCGCCGGGTCGAGGCGATCGTGCGCGGTCTTGTTGACGAGGTCGTAGAACTTCTTCAGCGTCGGGGTGTCACCGATCACCTCGAGCCGTGAGGTGCCGGACCAGACTGGGCCGGAGTAGTTGTCCAGCCGCACGCCCCACGCTTCCTTCGCGGCGTCCTCGGCCGCGGCCCGCTCCTCGGCGTCGAACCGCGCGGCCGCGTCGTTGACCAGCCGCTCGATCCGGGCGCGGCCGGCGGTGTCGGCGAACGGCGCGACCTTCGCGTCGACGTACGCCGCCGCCTCCACGCTCAGCCGATGCGTCAGCTGTGCGATCTGCCGGGCCCGCCACGGCGCGAGCCGGAGCTCCTCCATCGCCTTGCGTGTCTCGGGCAGCCGGTGCTTGATGTCCAGGCCGTCCGACATCACCTGCATGGCCGTGCGCGCGGAGACACCCAGTGCCGCGGCCAGCGGAGCGACAGCAGCCTCGTGCACGAGCGGAGTCCCCTCCCCGCCGATGGCCTCGCAGAGGTCGCGCGCGTCGGCGTCGCTCCAGTGCGCGGCCTTGAACACGTCGTCCACCTGGTGCCGCTCCGCCCAGTGCGTGGCGAGGAGCAGCTTGCTCCGGTCGGCCTCCCGCGCCTTGACCTCCGCCTCCTCGGCCAGCTGCAGCACGAACTCGTCAGCCACGCCCTCCACGACGACTGGCGATCCCGAGCGCTGCACCTCGACCAACATGATGCGACCACGCTAGACGTGAGCACCGACAGTCATCCCGGCCTCGGACCGGTTCTCCACAAGGGTCCGTTCGGGTCGCTCAGAACGAGGTGCCCTAGCGTCTTCAGCCCACCATGCCGTTGACTCGCCAGTCAGCCTCTCGCGTGCGACGACTGGGGTCCGGGTGGGAGCCGGGCTGGTTGTCGCCGAAGCTGGTGCCGTCTCCCGGCCTGTCGGTATTTCGGACCGACCACGGCAGCCCCCAGGCACGCGTGCGACCTGGCCGGCTCGGCCATTGCAGAATGGAGCGTGGTGCATTGGTGGCGCGGCTTGGTTTCCCGGGAGCTGGCTCGGGTACGACGCGACGGCCGCGGCGCGGTGCTGTGGTCGCTGCGCATCACCGTCGCGGCCACGGCCAGCTATCTGGTCGCGTCTTTGGTCTTTCCTGGCACCGAGCCGCTGCTCGCGCCGCTGACCGCGATGCTGGTGGTGCAGGTGACGCCGCTCTCGCTGCTGGCCAGCGGGCTGGACCGCGTGATCGCGGTCGTGGCCGGTGTGGTGCTTGCCGTCGGGTTCGCGGCGGTGGTGCCGCTGGAGTGGTGGAGTCTCGGCGTACTCATCCTGATCTCCATCACCCTCGGCCAGTTCCTGCGCTTGCGTTCCAACCTTGTCGAGGTGGCGATCAGCGCCATGCTCGTCCTCGGCGTCGGAGCGGTCGGTGCAGAGGCGGCGGCGTGGCAACGCATCGCCGAGACCCTGGTCGGCGCCGCGGTGGGCATCATCGCCACGCTGGTCTTCCCGCCGAAGGTCGCCAGCTCCGACGCTGGCCGCGCGATCGATGGCCTCGCCGACGCGATCAGCGAGCTCCTGGCCCGGGCCGCCGGGGAGCTTGACGCCATGGCCGAGGAAGAGCCGCAGCGCCTGGCCGGTGCCGCCCGGGAGTGGCTCGATGACGCCCGCCGCATCACCCATGACATTCCGGTCGTGGGGGCCGCGCTGCTCCGGGCGGAGGAAGGGCGGCGTCTCAACGTCCGTGCCGTTCGTGCGCCGCATGTCGAGCCCGGCCTACGGCAAGGCCTGGAGGCACTCGAGCACACGGCGGTGGCGGTCCGTGGCCTCATGCGCTCGGTGGCGGACGCGAGCGATGGCGACTGGCTCGACGAGGCCTCCGCTGGCGAGGTGCTTCGTGACCTGGCCGAGGCTCTTCGCCAGCTGGCGGCCGGCACCGACGCGTTCGGCGAGCTGGTCCGTCACGAGGGCGACGTGGAGGTCAGCCTGGGCCGCGAGGACATCACCCGTCTCCAGGAGGCGCAGGACGGCATGCTCCGAGCACGAGCCCGCCTCGACGCCGCGCTGATCGAAGCCCGGCCGGCCGACGTGATCGAGCTCTACGCCACTACCCGGGCCACCGTCCGGCGGCTGCAGCACGAGCTGGCACTGGACGAGCGGGTACGCCGCCAGCTCCGCCTGCTTCCTCCACGCCGCCTGCCCACCCGCGACGCCATCCGTCGACGATCTGCCGGCGACTGGCCCGACCCGACCGGCCCGGACGACGAGACCCAGGCCTTGCCAGAGCTCTCCGGTGAGCCGCCGGAGGATGTTCCCTGACTTCAGATGTCGACGATCACGCAGAAACCGGTGACGGTCTGCTCAATCGTTGGCCGGCTCCGCCCGACGTGCTCAGGCCGAAGCCCTCACTCGTCGCCGGTCAGGTTGAACGAACGCAGCTGCCAGCCGGTCAGCCAGGTGCCGCCGCCGAGCACGACGGCGAGCGCGATGACGGCGTAAGCCAGTGGCAGGTTGTCGACCAGGTCGAGGCCCGCGATCTGGTCGATGAGCTCGGCCGACCAGCGGGTCACGCTCAGCCAACGGACGCCGTCGAGCAGGCCGCCCAGCAGTCCTTCCCACACCAGCAGGTAGATCAGGCCGATGACCACGGCGTGCCGCGTCATCACGGACAGCAGCGCGAAGATCGCGCAGTACGCCGTCCCGCCGACCAGCGACGCGAGGCCGAACCCCACGGCGAACGACGGCGAGCTGGAACGCAGCACCAGCCCGGCCGCCAGCATTGGAAGCGCACCGAAGACGAACACGCACGTGACGGCGACGACGAGCTTGCTGGCCACGATCGTGTGCCGCGAGATGGGCTTGGCCAGGAGGTAGGAGATCGAGCCGTCGTCGATCTCGGGCGCTACCAGCCCAGACATCGCCAGCAGGGCCAGCAGCGGCACGATGACGACGAGCCCGAGGCCGTAGAGAGTGCCCTCCGCCGCATCGGCGTCCTCGCCGACGAGGATCCGCACCAGCACCGAGATGCCCAGCAGCACCCCGGGCAGCACGATCAGCAGGATCCCGCGCCAGCGCCCGAAGATGCTTCGCACGCCCAGCCGGACGATGGTCGGTGAGACCAGGGCGCTCATGACGACACCAGGTAGGAGAACACGCTCTCCAGGGACTCGTCGGTCGGCGTCACCTCGTGGAGGCGTACGTCGTGCTCGCGGGCCAGCCGCGGCAGCACCTCGCTGAACCGGCCGAAGTCCGAGGCCTCCACCTCGATGCCGCCCTCCGACCGGAGCCGCGCCCCGCGCACGGACGCGTCGCGCAGCAGCGCCGAGGCCATCAGCCGGTCGTCGGCGGTGCGCAGCACGAACCGGTTCGGCCGGTCGGTCATCAGCCGCCGGATCGCGCCGAAGTCACCGGACGCCGCGTGCCGGCCCGACACCACGACCTCGATCTGCCGCGCCACCTGCTCGACCTCTTCGAGGATGTGCGAGCTGAACAGCACCGTCCGGCCCTCGGCGCCCATCGTGCGCAACAGCTCCATGAGATGGATCCGCTGCCGGGGGTCCATGCCGTTGAAGGGCTCGTCGAGCAGCAGCACCGCCGGGTCGTGCACCAGCGAGGAGGCCATCTTGATCCGCTGCCGCATGCCCTTCGAGTACGTCGCGATCGCCCGGTCCTGCGCGTCGGTCATCTCGATCTGCGCGATCGCGCGCTGCGCCGCGGCACCGGGATCCGCGAGGCCGTGCAGCTCCGCCATCGCCACCACGAACTGGCGCCCGGTCAGGTAGTCGAACAGCGCCTCGCGCTCGGGCACCAGCCCGATCTTGCGGTAGACCTCCTCGTTGCGCCACAGCGGCTCGCCGTCGAGGGTGACGGTGCCGGTCGACGGTGCGAGGAAGCCCGACATCATGGCGATCAGCGTGGTCTTGCCGGCGCCGTTCGGGCCGAGCAGTCCCGTCACCCCAGGGCCGATGGTCATCGACACGTCGTTGACCGCGACGACGTTGCGGTACCACCGCGACACGTGGTCGATCCGGATCTGGCTCATGGCTGCACGCTCCGGTAGCGGGCGAGCAGCGCGCCCACCGAGCCGGCCACGATGAGCACGGCCACCAGGACGTAGAGGAGACCCATCGCCGTACCGTCCGGCGGCGTGACGGTGGCGTTCGGGGCGTCGAACAGGAAGACCTGGACGCCGTTGACCAGGGTGTACGGCGAGAACAGCCCCGCGATCTCGCCCACCGTGTCGCTGCCGGTGCTGGTCGCGATGCCCTGGACCGTCGACACCGCGGTGTAGCTGACCCCGAGCACCACGATGACCGCGGCCACCGCGAGACCGCGCCGGACCGTCAGCGCGGCGACGACGGCAGCCAGCCCGGCGAGCAGGGCGGCGAGCAGCACCGCGCCGAACATGCCGCCCAGGAAGTCACGGGTCTCCCGACCGACGGGGAGGTCGGCGAGCAGCCCGCCGGCGTACATCAGCACGAGGGGCGCACCGATCAGGATGAACGTCGCCACCGTCAGCGAGGCGAGCCGGACCAGCACGTAGACCGAGCGCTGCATCGGGCGAGCGAGGTAGAGCGTGATGGTGCGGAACCGCAGGTCCCGGGAGATCAGCGCGGGAGCCTGCGCGGCGACGAAGACCGAGATCAGCGCCTGGGTGATGACCGGGTAGCGGGAGTAGGCCACGAGCTGGTGGTCGTACTGCAGCAGGTCGTGGGCCTGGACGAGGACACCCACCAGGATCAGCGCCGGCAGCAGCATCATCGCCAGCAGCATCATCGGCAGCACCTTCGAGCGGCCGGACCTGCCCAGTCCGTAGGTGTTGCGCAGCCCTGTGCGGAAGAAGGACCACGCCACCGGGCCGGCGGCGAGCCGCGGGCCGGCGTAGGGGCGGTAGCCGAGGTCGTGGATGACGCCCGAGGGACGGCTGGCGACGGGGGCGGAGTCAGACGGGCTGGACACTGCCGGCACCCCCCTCGCGGAAGACGTCCTCGATGCGGTGGTGCCGCTCCTGCATCCGCACCAGGCCCAGTCCGAGGTCGACGGTGAGGTCGCGTACGACGTCCGGCGTGGCCGCGTCGAGGACGTCGACCTCGATCAGCGCGCCGCCGGCGGGCCGGGCGTTGAGCCCCGCCTCGACCAGCGCCTGGCCCAGCAGCCGGTCCGCGTCGGGCTTGCCCATGACCTCCACGATCAGGCTGCCGGTGGCGTGCAGGAAGTCGGTGGTGGCCGAGGACTGCAGCAGCCTGCCACCGTCCAGCACGACGACGTGGTCGCTGACGCGCTCGAGCTCGCCGAGCAGGTGCGAGGTCACCAGCACCGCGATGCCGAACTCGTGCCCGACCTTCCGCACCAGCGCGAGCATGTCGTCACGCGAGGACGGGTCCAGGCCGTTGGTCGGCTCGTCGAGCAGCACCAGGCGCGGGTCGTGCACCAGCGCCTGCGCCAGCTTGGCCCGCTGCTTCATGCCGGTCGAGTAGCCGCCCATCGGCCGGTAGCGCTCCTCCGCCAGTCCCACGTGGCGGAGTACGTCGGCCGCGCGCTCCCGCGCCGCGGCGTACGGCAGCCCGGACATCTGGCCCATGTGCACCACGAAGTCGCTGGCGGAGACGTCGGCCGGCAGGCAGTCGTGCTCGGGCATGTAGCCGACCGCTGCGCGGATCGCCGCGCCTCCGGTCGCGATGTCATGGCCGAGCACCGTCGCCGTACCCCCGGACGCGGGGACCAGCCCGAGCAGGATCTTGATCAGCGTCGACTTGCCGGCGCCGTTGGCGCCCACCAGCCCGGTGACGCCGTCGCCGACCGTCACGTCGAGGTGGTCGAGCGCGGTGACCGACGGATACTGCTTCGTCAGTCCCACGGTCTCGATGACAGCCACGCGGTCAACCTAGACGGCTTCCGCGGACAGATCGTCGTACTCAGGTCTGCGCGTGCGCGTCTTTGGTCACCCCCACCCGGGCTCTCGCCCATAATCTCGGACCATGAGCAGACAGGTCGTCGCAGCCGGGTACGGCGGGCCCGAGCAGCTCGAGGTGCGCGAGCACGACCCGGGCGCGCCCGGCGAGGGCCACGTCCTCGTCGAGGTGCGGGCCAGCGGCGTGAACGCGTGGGACGTGAAGTCCTACAGCGGGACGGTCGGCCACGACCCCGACAAGCTCCCGATCCTCCTCGGCGCCGAGTGCGCGGGCGTGGTGCTGGACGGGGCGCTCGCGGCCGGCGACGAGGTGATCGTGCACCCGGTGAGCGCGGCCTACGCCGACCGCGTCGTCGCGAAGGCGAGCAGCTGCGTGCCCAAGCCGACGGCGATGTCGTGGGAGGAGGCGGCCGGGCTGATGCTGACCGGCACCGCCGCGGCGCACCTCGTCGCGGCGACCGGGGTGGCGGAGGGCGAGACGGTGCTGCTCAACGGGGCCGCCGGCGGCGTCGGGCTGTACGCCGCGCAGCTCGCGCGACACCGCGGCGCGCGGGTGCTCGGCACCGCCCTCCCCTCCGACCATGACGTGCTGTGGGAGCTGGGCATCGAGCCGTTCGACTTCCGCGAGAACGTCGAGGCCTGGGTGCACGAGCAGGCACCGGACGGCGTCGACGCGGTGCTGGACGCGGTCGGCGCCCCGCCCGTCCTCGACCTCTCGATCGCGGTGGCCAAGGACCGGGCCCGGGTCGCGACCCTGATCCCCAGCCCGGCCGCCGCCCAGCGCGGCATCACCCAGCTCGGCTTCGGCGACGGGGCCGACCCCGGCACCGAGCTCCGCGCCGCGGCCCGGTTCGACCTGGTCAGGGGCGTGGAGGAGGGCTGGCTGCGCGTGGTCGTCGCCGAGATGTTCCCACTGGACCGGGCCGCGGACGCCCACCGCGCCATGGCGGGCGGCCACGGCGCCGGCAAGATCGTGCTCGTGCCGTGAACCGTCTGTTACCAGGCCCGGCCTTCAGCTGCCTGGGGCGACCTTGATCTTGAAGGGGCGGACCATCGAGGGGGCAGCGTCGGCCTCGCCGAGGGGGTCCGCTGCGAGGACGGCGTCGTAGAGCGCGGTCAACGAGTAGTGGTTCAGGGGGCGGTGCACCACCTTGTGGACCTGGTAGCGCGAGGCCACCACCGTCAGCACGGTGTTGTCCCCCGCGTAGTCGTCCTCGTCGGCTGTGACCACGATGGCGAGGTGTCCCGACTTCCAGTCCGGGCCGGACCTGACCATCTTGATCTGGGACTTCAGCCAGGCGTCCGCGGTGCCGAGCTGGGCGTCGTGCGCGTCGTGCACGAGATCGGGAATGACCATGCCGGCGTTGGGCAGCTTGCCGGCCTGGGTGTCGGCCGCGAGGCGGGCTACGGGGACGTCGTTGCGCAGGCAGGCTGCGCGGACGTCGGCGAAGTAGGCCCACGGGTTGTGCCTGACGGCGTATCGGCCGGAGCTGTTCAGCTGGCACGGCTCGGTCATCGCGTCCGCATAGACGGTGGCGGTCCTGCCGAGCGCCAGGGCCTGGTCGAAGACCGTCTGGCCGCCGAGCGAGTGCTGCGACGGGTCACCGTCGTCGGTGACCCCTTGGGTCCCGCCCGAGGCCATGGCGAGGTAGTTGGGCAGTGAGGGATGGGTGATGGCCCGGTAGTGGTCGGCGTAGGCGTACTTCCGTGCGAGCCCGTAGACGTAGGGCATCGACGCCTTCATCTGCTTGAGCGAGTGGTTCTCCACGACGAACGTGAGGACCTTGGTGATCGCGGGCCGTGCCGTCCGCTCTACCGCACCCGTCCCGACGGTGCGGTCCGGCACGCTCATGCCCGCTGCGTCGGGCAGGGGGGCGCCGATGAGGATCAGTGTCGCGACGGCGATCGCCGGGAGCAGGACACGGGGCCGAACGGAGGAGCGCACGACAACCGAGCGTAGCCACCCTGCCTCCGGGCCTATGCTGCCGATCCGTGGACAGCGCCCGCGAGATCGAGAACCTGCTCTACACCTACGCCGCCCGTATCGACCGCGGTGACCTCGACGGGGTGGCCGACCTGTTCGAGCACGGACGCATCCACGGCAAGGAGGGCGGCGGCCCGGAGACCGTCTTCGAGGGCCGGGACCGGGTGCGCGGCCTCTACGGCATGACCACCCGGATCCATGAGGACACCGGGACGCCGAAGACCAAGCACCTCACCACCAACGCCATCATCGAGGTCGACGACGAGGCCGGCACCGCGACCGCGCACTCCAACTACCTGGTCACCCAGGCCACGGCCGAGCTGCCGCTGCAGGTGATCATCACCGGCCGCTACCGCGACACCTTCCACCGCATCGACGGCCGGTGGTGGTTCGACACCCGGACCATGTACGTCGACCAGACCGGTGAGCTCGGCCACCACCTCACCTTCTGAGCCGGTCAGACAGCAGCTCGACCGCCGTCGACGGCGATGGTGGCGCCGGTGATGTAGCCGGCGCGGGGAGACGCGAGGAAGGCGATGGTCTCGGCGACCTCCTCGGGCTGCCCTGCGCGGTTGAGCAGGGTGGTCCTGGCCAGGGCCTCGGTCTGCTTGGCGCCCTCGGTGAACACCGGGCCGGGCGCGACGGCGTTGACCCGGACGCCGCTGGCGCCGTACTCGGCGGCCCAGGATCGGGTCATGGCCACGAGCGCGGCCTTGGTCGCGCTGTAGGCAGCGCCGCCGGACAGGCCCACCGTGGCGGCCATGCTGGCCAGGTTGATGACGACACCGCCGCCGTTGCCGGCCATTGCCGGTGCCAGTGTGGCGGTGAGCAGGTAGGCGGAGCGGACGTTGCCGTCGAAGAGCTGGTCATAGGTGGCGATGTCGAGCTCGTTGCTCGGCCCGAACCACGAGGAGCCGGCGTTGTTGACCAGGATGTCGACCCGGCCGACCTCGTCGGCCAGGTGGGCGATCGCGGCCGGGTCGCTCAGGTCGGCGGCGACGAATCGCGCCTGCCCACCGAGCAGCTCGATCTCCTCGACGACCTGGCTGCCGCGACCGGCGTCCCGGCCGTGCACGACCACGGTGGCGCCGTGCTCGGCGAGCTTGAGTGCGGCGGCCCTGCCGATGCCCGAGGTGCCGCCGGTGACCAACGCGGTCTGCCCGGTCAGCTCGGAGGTGGTCGACGCGGTGCTGGTGCTCATGAGATTGCCTCCATCGATCTGTTTAGACGAAGTTGTCTAACTAGGGACCGACGCTAGACCGACCTGTCCAAATAAGCAATGAGGCAAGGGTCACTTTATTTAGACAGATCGGTCGGTTATGGTGACGACATGACCCGGCCCGAGCAGCGGCGCAGGACCGCCAAGGAGCGGCTGCTGCAGGCGGCCGACGAGCTCTTCTACAACGAGGGCATCCATGCGGTCGGCATCGACCGCGTCATCGCCCACGCCGGGGTGGCCAAGGGCTCGCTCTACTACTCCTTCGCCGGCAAGGACGACCTGGTGCGCGAGTACCTCACCGCGCGGCACGGCAGCTGGGCGGAGCGGGTCGCCGCCGGCATCGAGGCGCAGACCGACCCGCGCGAGCGGATCCTGGCCGTCTACGACGTCCTGGGCACCCTGTTCGCCCAGCCCGACTACCGCGGCTGTGCCTTCGTCAACGCCATGGCCGAAGCCGCGCCGGACGGCGTCGAGACCCAGGCGGCGACCATCTTCCGCGCCTGGGTGCGCGACCTGTTCCTGGGCCTCGCCACCGACGCCGGAGCTACGGACCCCCAGCAGCTGGCCGAGACCCTGGTCGTCCTCTACGACGGCGCCGTGGCCACCTCGCAGATGGACCAGGCCCCTCAGGCGGCCCAGACCGCCCGCCGCACCGCGGAGCTCGTCCTCGACAACGCCGGCATCCGGGCACCGCGCCGCCGCCGGCCCGTGGCTGACGGTGGCTGACAGCTCGTCGCTCTGGCGCGAGCGCACGGCGTGGGGGCGCGAGCGCACCGCGCCGGTGCGCGCGTTCCTGTCGACCGAGTCGGGCAGTGCCGGCGTACTGCTGGCGGCTGCCGTGACCGCTCTGGTCTGGGCCAACCTGGACGGTTCGGGCTACGAGAGCGTCTGGCACTCAGGCTTCTCGATCCGGCTCGGCGACATGCAGGTCACCCACGACGTGCGGACCTGGGTCAACGACGGGTTGATGACGCTGTTCTTCCTCGTCGTCGGCCTGGAGGCTCGCCGCGAGCTCGACCTCGGCGACCTACGGGAGCGTCGGAGGTTCTTGCTGCCGCTCGCGGCCGGACTGGCCGGGATGGCGGTCCCGGCGTTGATCTTCCTTGCTGTGAACGCCGGGCACTCGAGTGCGCATGGTTGGGCAGTCGCGATGTCGACCGACACCGCACTTTCGCTCGGGCTGCTGGCGTTGCTCGGCCGCGACGTCCCTGATCGGGCGCGTACCTTCCTGCTGACCGTCTGCGTCGTCGACGACCTGGCGGCCTTGGTCGTCCTCGCTGCGGTCTACACCGACAACCTCGAGCTCGCGCCTCTCGTCGCCGGTATCGCGGCGTTCGCCGCGCTCTTGGTCGCGTCGGTGCGACGGGTGGACAACCGGTACGTCTATGTCGGGCTGGGGTTCGTCATGTGGGCAGCCTTGCTGGCCAGCGGGGTCGACCCGGTCGTCGCCGGTCTGGCCATCGGGCTGGCGGCCCCCGCCTACTCGCCGGCGCGTGAGCAGCTCGAACAGGCGACGCTGCAGGTCAAGTCGTTCCGTGAGCAGCCGACCTCGGTGCTCGCGCGTACCGCGACTGCGAGCATCACCTCGACGATCTCGCCCAACGAGCGACTGCAGACGTTCTTCCACTCGTGGACGAGCTACCTGATCGTCCCCCTCTTCGCTCTGGCCAACGCCGGCATCGAGCTCAACGCCGGCTTCCTGCGCTCGGCCTACACCGCCCCGATCACGCTGGGCGTCCTGCTCGGCTACGTGCTCGGCAAACCGGTTGCGCTGGTGCTCACGTCGGCCGTGGTGACGCGGCTGAGCCACGGACGGATCCGGCCACCGGTCGGCTGGGCGGCCGTGCTGGGCACCGGGACGATCGCCGGGATCGGGTTCACCGTGGCCCTGCTGATTGCCGACCGCGCGTTCTCCGGGGCCGAGCTGGCCGAGGCGAAGCTCGGTGTGCTGTCCGCAGCGGTGCTCTCAGCGGTGCTGACCTGGCTCGTCTACCAGCTCACCAGCCTGCTGTCCCCGGCGAGACGGACCCGGGCGCTGCAGGGCGACCTCCGACTGATCCAGGACCTGATCCCGGAGGTCGACCTCGAACGCGACCACATCCGCGGGCCGCTCGACGCCTCGATCACCGTCATCGAGTTCGGTGACTTCGAGTGCCCCTACTGCGGCCAGGCCGAACCGGTGG
>JAWWPK010000510.1:0-3187 GCA_033854925.1 Nocardioidaceae bacterium
CACCGACGCGACCTGCTGGCCACCCGCCTCGACCGGCTCCGAGGAACCGCGTCCGGCGCCGGGTAGCCCAGCTCGGACTGGTGAGCCCGGGCTGGAACTCGACGACCGCTCATCGAGCTTGTCGAGATGTCCGCAGGGTCGGCTCCCAGCGCACGCTGCGGTGGTCTCGACAGGCTCGACCGGCGGTGGTCGGCTCGGGTGCCGTTGTTGCGCCACGAGTGGGGCACAGGCGGCGGCTGGACAAATCTGCCGACTTGTCTCACCATGGCGACATGGTGGTGCTGACGTCTCCCGTGTTCGTGCCGGGTGGCGGCGCCGAGTGGGCGAGTCCGTGGGCGATGTACGCCGCGCTGCGCGACCACGACCCGGTGCACCACGTGGGGCCCGACGGCCGGCCGCACGAGGACTACTACGTGCTGTCCCGCCACGAGGACGTGCTCGGCGCGGCCGTGGACACCGCCACCTTCTCCAGCGCGCAGGGGCTCACGGTCGAGTACGGCGAGCTCGAGAAGATCGGCCTGGCCGACAACCCGCCGATGGTGATGCTCGACCCGCCCGAGCACACGGAGTTCCGCAAGCTGGTCTCCCGGGGCTTCACGCCGCGGGCAGTGCGGGAGATCGAGCCCGACGTCCGCGCGTACGTCGCGGAGAAGCTCGACGCGTTCGTGGCCGCCGGCGGCGGCGACATCGTGGTGGACCTGTTCAAGCCGCTGCCCAGCATGGTGGTCGCCCACTACCTCGGCGTACCGGCAGAGGATCGCGACCGGTTCGACGGCTGGACCGACGCCATCGTCGCCGCGAGCTCCGCGGGCCACGCCACCGATGCGGCGGAGGCGACGGTGGCGATGCTCGGCTACTTCTCCGAGCTGATCGAGCGGCGGCGCCGGGAGTCCGGCCAAGATGGAGGAGGGAGTGACACCGTGTCGCTGCTGGTGGCGGCCGGGGTCGGTGACGACGACGCGGGGCTGCTGAGCATCCTCGGCTACGTCTTCGCGATGGTGACCGGCGGCAACGACACCACCACCGGAGCCCTGGGCGGCGCGGTCCAGCTGCTGGCCGAGCGTCCCGACCAGCGTGACCTCCTGGTCGCCGAGCCGGGCCTGGTGAAGGACGCGGTCGAGGAGTTCCTCCGGCTCACCTCGCCGGTGCAGGGGCTGGCCCGCACCACCACGAGCACGGTGGAACTGCACGACGTCGCGATCCCGGCCGGCCGCAAGGTGCTGCTCTCGTACGGCGCCGCGAACCGCGACCCGCGCAAGTACGGCGCCGACGCCGAGCGGCTCGACGTACGCCGTCGCCCGACCCAGATCCTCACCTTCAGCCAGGGCAGCCACCACTGCATCGGCAACGCGGCCGCCCGGATGATGGCCAGGGTCGCTCTCGAGGAGCTCCTGGCGCGCATCCCGTCGTTCACCGTCGACCTCGACGGCGTCACCTGGGCGCCGGGCCCCTACGTCCGCCGCCCGCTCACCGTGCCCCTGGAGGTCTCATGAGAACCACCCCACGACGTTCTTCGGCTCCCCCGCTGCGCTCCTCCGCCGAACAACGCCGCGGGGACCCCGGAAAAGCGTCGTGGCTCGCCGAGGACCGATCGAAGATGGCGGCCGAGAAGATCCTCGACGCCGCAGGCGAGCTGTTCGCCGAGCACGGCATCGGCGCCGTCTCGATGGGCGACGTGGCCAGGGCAGCGGGCTGCTCCCGGGCCACCCTCTACCGCTACTTCGCGGACCGTCACGAGCTGCACGTGGCGTACGTCCATCGCGAGGCCCGGCGCGTCGGCGGCCTCGTGGCCGCCGACGCGTCCCGGGTCCGCGATCCCCAGAAGCAGCTCGTCACGGCCGTCCTCTCTGCGCTGCGCCGGGTGCGGGAGACCCCTGCCCTCGCGGCCTGGTTCGCCGGCGGCGATGCTGCGACGACCGCCGAGCTCGCGCAGTCCTCCCCCGTCATCGAGGCGCTCGGCCGCACCGTGGTGACGGATCCGCTGGCCGCCCGCTGGGTGGTCCGGATGATCGTCTCGCTCCTGATCGTGCCGGGCCGCGACGCGGCCGAGGAGCGGGCGATGGTCGAGCGGTTCGTCGTACCGGCGCTCCTCACGCCCTCACGATCGTGAACCTGGCCTTGGCGGGTCTGGGGTCGGGGATGCCCACCGCGGTGACCGCGCGGACCCGGAGCTCGTGCTTCCCGACGCCCAGCCGCCGCTTGAAGGGGGACTTGCACTTCTTCCACTTCTTGTGACCGTCCAGCTTGCACTGGAACGTGGAGCCGGCGATCGACGCCTTGAACTTGAACGTGACCTTCACCTTGGACCGCGTCGACGCGTGCTTCGGCTTCTTGGTGATTTTCGTGTCCGGCTCGGGGCAGACCGCCGTGGTGAGCGCCGACTGCGGGCAGGCGTCCTGGGTCAAGTCACCGAACCCGTCCCCGTCCGCGTCGGGCTCGAAGGTCGCGGCGATGTTGGGGCGGTAGTTGCCGACGAAGACACCGGTCGGACTGAACGTCGAGCTGAGGTCGGCGTCGAAGGGAGCCGACGCGACGCTCGAGTCACCCGCGATGCCGACGGTCAGGCACGCCATCAGGTTGGTCGAGTACCACAGCGCGAGGTGCTGGCCGGCCTTGATGGGCAGCTGGGTCCCGAAGGTGTTGACCGTGTTGACGGTCACGGCCACCTTCGCGCTCTTGGCGACGACCTGCTTGGTGTTCGATGAGGGCACGTCCGCGAGCACGAGGGCCCGGACCTGCCCGGCGGCGCCGTTCGCCTGGTGGGTGAAGCTCGTGATGACGCCGTTGACCGGAGCGACGTAGGTGGGCCCGCCGGAGCCCTCCGAGGCCAACAACACGCCGGCCGGCACCGTCGCGTTGCAGACGGCGACGCTCGGACCCGCCTGTCCGAGCCCCGTGGTCGCGGCCCGCGGCGCGGTGGCCGACCCAGCCGGAGCCGGCCCGAGCGCACCGACCACCACTGCGGACACGACGGCGAGGAAGAGGTTGGCGCGCACTGGCGGGATCTCCTTCGGGCAAACGCGGTGCGAACGCTGGTCGTGCGGAAGGTCGCCCCGAGCGCGGAACCGCGGTTCCATGGTCGCTCACGAACCGGCTCCGCGTCAGTGCTGCGGGCGTTTCACCGCGAATGCCCTGCCGTCGTGGGGCGACGCCGTCAGTGCTTCGGCTTCTTCACCTTGAACTTCAC
>JAWWPK010000511.1:0-5708 GCA_033854925.1 Nocardioidaceae bacterium
TGATGCCGAGGCCGATCACGACGACGTCGACCTCGGTGGGCGCGCCGGCGAGACCTGGCGTGATCCGGTTGGTCATGGCTGCAAGGTCCTCGTGATCAGGGTGGCGAGCTCGGCGTCGAGCTCCTGCTCGGTGGCGTCCTCGTCGACCATCGTGTGCACGGAGAGCACGAAGCCGTGGGCGGCAAGCAGCAACGCCCGCGCGATGGCCACCGCGTTGCCCGTCCGGATCTCGCCGGCCTGCTGGCCGTCGGCGATCGCCTCGGCGGTGAGGGCCAGGATCAGGTCCTGCGAGCGGCCGCGCCGGGTGAACAGGTAGGGGAGGATCAGCTCCGGGTCGAGCTCGACGATCCGGACGAACAGCTCGTTCATGCGCAGCTGCCGGACGGTGCCGACGATCGCGTCGGTGATGCGCTGGATGGTCGGCCCTCCGTCCGTGACCTGCTCGGTCACCACGCCGGCCCACTCGCGGGTCATCAGGTCGCCGAGCAGCGTCGGCATGTCGGCCCAGGTGCGGTAGATCGTCATCCGCGAGACGCCGGCGCGACGGGCGACCTCGGTCAGCGTCGTACGCCGCCAGCCCACGTCGAGGATGCAGTCACGGGCGGCGTCGAGGTAGGCGTCCCTCGGCTCCTTCTCCTCAGTGTTGTGACGAAGTGACGTCATGTGTCACACTGTAACACATGACTCAACTGGAGCAGCAGGTCGAGATGCACCCCCAGCGCTGGGGCGACCCGGCCGCAGCGGCCGACCTCCCCGAGTCGGCCCGCGGCCTGATCGAGCTCGCCTTCGGGCTGAACGAGGCGCCCGCTGCCGCAGAGGTGACCGTGCCGGCGTCCGGGCTGTCCGACGAGCTGCTCGACTCGCTGCGCGGCGTTCTCGGCGCCGAGCACGTGCACACCGACGACGAGACCCGGCGGCTGCGCACCCGGGGGAAGTCGACCCCCGACCTGCTGCGCGCCCGCGCCGGCGACCTGTCCGACGCGCCCGACGCCGTCGTCCGCCCGGGCTCGCACGACGACGTCGCCGCCGTCCTCGCCTGGGCGGTCGAGCACCACGTCGCCGTCGTGCCCTTCGGAGGCGGCACCTGCGTCACCGGCGGCCTGGCCGCGCGCCGCGACGGCTTCGCCGGACTGGTCTCGCTCGACCTGCTCCGGATGAAGCGGCTGGCCTCCGTCGACCACGAGTCCATGACCGCCGTCCTCGAGCCCGGGTTGCGCGGGCCGGAGGCGGAGGCCCTGCTGGCGGCCGAGGGGGTGCTGCTCGGCCACTACCCGCAGTCCTTCGAGTTCGCCACGATCGGCGGCTTCGCCGCCACCCGCTCCTCGGGCCAGTCCAGCGCCGGCTACGGCCGCTTCGACGCACTGGTCGTCGGGCTCCGCGTCGCGACGCCGCGTGGTGAGGTGCGGCTCGGCTCCGCCCCCGCGAACGCCGCGGGCCCGGACCTGCGCCAGCTGTTCCTCGGTTCCGAGGGCGCGTTCGGCGTGATCACCGAGGTCACCGTCCGGGTCCGGCAGCTGCCCGAGGTCAAGGTCTACGAGGGCTGGCGCTGGGAGTCGTTCGCGGCCGGCGCCGACGCGATGCGGACGCTCGCGCAGGCCGGGATGCTGCCCACCGTGATCCGGCTCTCCGACGAGGCCGAGACCGCGATCAACCTGGCCCGCCCCGACGAGATCGGCGCCAGCGACGGACAGGGCTCCGCAGGTGGCTGCCTGATGATCACCGGTTACGAGGGCACGCCGGATGCGGTGGCCGCCAAGCGCACCGCCGCGACCGAGCTGCTCACTGGCCTCGGCGGTACGCCGGTCGGCGAGGCCGCGGGTGAGTCCTGGGAGCACGGCCGGTTCAACGCGCCGTACCTCCGCGACTCGCTGCTCGATGTCGGTGTGCTGGTCGAGACGCTCGAGACCGCGACCTTCTGGTCGAACCGCGAGACCCTCTACACGAGTGTGAAGACCGCGTTGGAGCAGACCCTGGGAGAGGGCACCCTCGTGCTCTGCCACATCTCGCACGTCTACGAGACCGGCTGCTCGCTCTACTTCACGGTCGCGACCAAGGAGTCGGCCGACCCGCTGCCGCAGTGGCTGGCCGCCAAGGCCGCCGCGAGCGACGCGATCGTCGCCGCCGGCGCCACCATCACCCATCACCACGCCGTCGGCACCGACCACAAGCCGTGGCTGGTGCACGAGATCGGCGAGCTAGGCGTCTCGGTGCTGCGCGCGGTCAAGGCCGACCTCGACCCGACCGGCGTCCTCAACCCGGGGGTGCTCATCCCGTGACCACCCCACCGAACAGCTCGCTGCACTCGCCGTTCGTCGGGGACCCCGGAAGAGCGAGGTCGTACACGTTCTTGGTGAACCCGGCCTCCGGCGGTGGTGCCGCGCCTGCCGCAGTGGTCCCGGTGGCCCGGATCCTCCGCGAGCACGGCGCCGAGGTCGACGTGACCTACTCGCCCGGTCCGCGGGCCATGGGCGCCCTCGTCACCGCTGCGGTCGACAAGGGCGACGTCGTGGTGTCGGTCGGCGGCGACGGGATGCTGTCGTCCCTGGCCGGCCTGGTCTCGGCCGCCGGGGGGACGCTCGCCGTCGTACCGGCCGGTCGGGGCAACGACTTCGCCCGCATGCTCGGGCTGCCATCCGAGCCGGCCGAGGTCGCGGCGCTCCTGCTGGACGGCGAGGTCCGCCAGGTCGACCTCATCTCGCTGACGCTGCCCGGCGCCCCGCCGCGCCTCGTGGCCGGCTCGGTCTACTCCGGCGTCGACGCCCGCGCCGGGGAGATCGTCGACCGCTCGCACTGGCTGCCGCGCAAGATGCAGTACCCGTGGGCCGCGCTGCGCGCGCTCGCGACGTACTCCCCGGCCCGCTACGTCGTCTCGGTGGACGGCGAGGAGCGGGAGTACGCCGCCGCCAACGTCGTGGTCGCCAACTCCGCCTACTACGGCTCCGGCATGAAGATCGCCCCGGCGGCCGCCGTCGCCGACGGGGTGCTGGACGTGGTCGTCATCGAGGCCGCCTCCAAGCTCGCCCTGATGCGCGCGCTTCCCAAGGTCTACGACGGCGGCCACGTCGACCTGCCCGAGGTCACCCTGCTCACCGGCAAGCGGGTCGAGCTGCGGGCCGACGCCTCCCGCCCCGTCCCGGTGGGCGGCGACGGCGAGCCGCTCGGCCAGCTGCCCGCGCTCGCGGACGAACCCGCGGTCGTCGAGGTGCAGCCGGGAGCGCTCTCCGTCATCGCCTGAGAAGGCATGTAACTCCGTGTTACGTCGACTAGGTCGGTGTTTGAACACCGACCTGGTGCACCGAACACGGAGTTACATGCGTTGGGTCAGCCGAACGACCAGACCAGCAGCTCGCTCGGGACACCGGCAGTCAGCTCGGTGGCGGGCTCGTCGGTGAACAGGAACGCATCGCCCTCGTGCAGCGGCTGGGCCAGCGAGGAGCGGAGCAGCGCGCCGCGGCTGACGTAGACGTGCGTGAGGGGTCCGGCGGGGATGGTGACGGTCTGGTGGTCGTCGAGCCGGACCACCGAGAGCAGCGCACCCGGCTCGGGTTCGGCGACGCGGACCAGCTCTCCGGCGAACAGCTCGGGCGCCGCGACCTCGTACGACGGCTCCTCCGGCCCGGACGCCGTGAGCCAGACCTGCACGAAGCGGGTCTGCGGGGCCGCGGCCACCTCAGCGTGCGTGACACCGGAGCCGGTCCTCAGCACCGCGACCTGTCCGGGGTCGACCCGCGCCGGGCCGGTCGGGCCGTCGTGCTCGAGCGCTCCCGACACCACCCAGGTGACGATGGTCAGGTCGGCGTGGTCGTGCGACGGGAACCCCTCGCCCACGCGCAGGAGGTGGTCGTCGTGGCAGACCATGGGGCCGAACCGCACGTGGTCGGCGTCGTAGGACGAGCCGAAGGAGAAGGCGTGCAGGGTGAGCCGCCCGGGCAGCCTTTCCACGAATCGGTCGGTTCCCCGACGGATCGCGACAGCCACATGACAGATTGTGCCTGTGGGGGACTCACAGCCCGACGGCATGCCCCGGTTCCCACCGGGCTTTCGATTCGGAACCAGCACTGCGGCGTACCAGATCGAGGGCGCCGTCAGCAGCGACGGCAAGGGCCCGAGCATCTGGGACACGTTCACCGCGAAGCCGGGTGCCGTCGTCGACGGTTCGTCAGGCGCCCAGGCGTGCGACCACTACCACCGCTATGCCGAGGACGTCGCCCTGATGGGCGAGCTCGGGTCGAACGCCTACCGCTTCTCCATCTCCTGGCCGCGGATCCAGCCCTCGGGCAAGGGCCGCCCGAGTCCCAAGGGGCTCGCCTTCTACGACCGGCTGATCGACGACCTGCTCGCGGTCGGTGTGAACCCGATGGTCACGCTCTACCACTGGGACCTGCCCCAGGCGCTCGAGGACGACGGCGGCTGGCTGAACCGGGCCACCATCGACGCGTTCGCCGACTACGCCGCGATCGTGGGCGAGCGGTTCGGCGACCGGGTCGAGCACTGGGTGCCGATCAACGAGCCGAACGTCGTCACGATCATGGGCTACTCGATCGGCATGCACGCGCCGGGCCGCGCGCTGCTCTTCGAGGCCCTGCCTGCCGCACACCACCTCCTGCTCGCGCACGGCCGCGCGGCGATCGCGCTGCGTGAGTCCGTGCGCGGCCGGATCCCGAGCATCGGCTGCGCCAACAACCACGCCCCGATCTGGCCGGCCAGCGACGACGAGGCCGACGTCGGCGCGAGCAAGCTGTTCGACGGGCTCTGGAACGGGCTGTTCATCGAGCCGATGCTGCTGGGCCGCTACCCCGATGACTGCCTGGCGCTGGTCGAGGACTCGATCGTGGACGGCGACCTGACCACGATCCGCCAGCCGCTCGACTTCTACGGCGTCAACTACTACAACCCGATGCGGGTGGCGGCGACCGACGAGGACGCCGAGATGCCCTTCGAGTTCCGCCAGGTGGTCGGCTACCCGGTCACCGACTTCGGCTGGCCCGTCGTACCCGAGGCCTTGCGGGAGTGGCTGATCATGACCCGAGCCAGGTTCCGCGCCGCGCTGCCGCCGCTGATGATCACCGAGTCCGGCTGCTCCTACAACATGGAGCCCGACGAGAACGGCGTCGTCGACGACCAGCCCCGCATCGACTACCTCGAGTCGCACCTCCAGGCCGTCGCCACCGCCATCCGCCGCGGTGTCGACGTCCGCGGCTACTACTCCTGGTCGCTCCTGGACAACTTCGAGTGGGCCGAGGGCTACACCCAGCGGTTCGGCCTCGTCCACGTCGACTTCGCCACCCAGAAGCGGACTCCCAAGCGGTCCTTCGACTGGTACCGCCAGTTCATCGCCGCCCAGAAGGAGAGCGTCGACTGACTGGGTTGTCTACCCCCGCGAGCTTCGACCCCGGGTCCTCGACGACGCTCGCTGCGCTCGCTGGCTTCGCAGTCGTCGAGGCCACCAGGGCCGATCGCGGGGCGCGCTCGCTGCGCTCGCAAGGCTCGCTGCGCTCGCACCTCGGCCATCGTCACGGCGACCGGTCGTTAGGCTGCCCGTCATGTCCGAGAGCAAGCGCCGCGTCGTCTTCGTGGTCGGCTCCGGGCGCAGCGGAACCAGCACCGTGGCGGGGGCGCTGCAGGCGCTCGGGATGCACGTGCCGCAGCCGGAGGTGCGCGCCGACGAGACCAACCCGAAGGGGTTCGCGGAGTCGAAGTGGGTGGTC
>JAWWPK010000512.1:0-3901 GCA_033854925.1 Nocardioidaceae bacterium
CAGCACCTTTGTCCGGACGGCCAGGATTTTGCCGTCCCGGGTCGCCGCGATCTCGCCATGCATCAGGTAGTCGCGGGCGAACGACGTCGACATCAGGTTCTCCGAGCGGTCCTCCACCCACTTGACCGGATGGCCGGTGACGATCGAGCCGACGACGGCACAGATGTAGCCGGGGTAGATGCCGACCTTGTTCCCGAAGCCGCCACCGATGTCCGGGGAGACGATCCGGATCTTGTGCTCGGGGATGCCGGCGACCATCGCGTACAGGGTGCGGTGGGCGTGCGGGGCCTGCGTGGTCTCGTACAAGGTCAGCTTGCCGTCGATCGGCTCGTAGTCGGCGACCGCGCCGCAGGTCTCCATGGGTGCCGGGTGCACCCGCGGATAGACGACCTCCTGCTCGACGATCACGTCCGCGGTGGCGAAGACGGCATCGGTCTCGGCGGCGTCGCCCGCCTCCCAGTCGAAGATGTGGTTGTCCGTGCGTCCCGCGAGGTCGTCACGGATGACCGCCGTCCCGGGGTCCAGCGCGTGCCGGGCGTCGATGACGACTGGGAGTTCCTCGTACTCGACGTCGATCAGCTCGAGGGCATCGCGGGCGGAGTAGCGGTCGTCCGCGACGACGAAGGCGACCTCCTGGCCCTGGAAGCGCACCTTGTCGGTGGCGAGTACGGCCATGACATCGGCTGACAGCGTCGGCGCCCAGGCCAGGTTGAGTCCCTCGAGATCCTTGCCGGTGATGACGGCGCGCACCTTGGGGTGGGCGAGGGCCTCGGTGGTGTCGATCGACACCAGCCGCGCATGCGCCATCGGCGAGCGGAGGATCGCGCCGTGCAGCATCCCCGGGAGTACGAGGTCGTCGATGTAGTGGCCCTTCCCGCGGACGAAGCGCGGGTCCTCCTTGCGCTGGATCCGGCCGAATCCGATCGGACGGTCCGGCGAGGTGGTTGCCGGGTTGATCGGACGCCCAGTGGCCGGACGGTCCTCGACGGCGGTCATGCCGGTACCTCCTCGGCGGCGGCCGGGACGACGGCGGTGACGTCGGTGCTGTCGGTCGCGGGATGCTCGGCGGCCCAGCGGATCGACCGGACGATGGTGGCGTAGCCGGTGCACCGGCAGATCTGGCCGGAGATGGCCTCCCGGATCACATCCTCGCCGGGATCGGGATCGCGATCGAGCAGTGCGCGCGCGGTGAGCATCATCCCGGGGGTGCAGAACCCGCACTGGAGGCCGTGCTCCTCCATGAAGCCCTGTTGCACCGGGTCGAGGGTGGCGCCGGTGGCCAGCCCCTCGACGGTGCGAACCGCATGCCCGTCGGTCATCGCGGCCAAGGCCGTGCAGGACTTGACCGGTTCGCCGTCCACCAGGACGACGCAGGTGCCGCAGTTGCTGGTGTCACACCCCCAGTGGGTGCCGGTCAGACCGAGCGTCTCGCGCAGGAAATGCACGAGGAGGAGCCGAGGTTCCACCTCGCGGGTGACCTCGGTTCCGTTGACCGCCATCGTGACCTGCATGGTCAGCCTTCCTGAACGTCGGTGGAGTGGGCGGCGCGGTCGAGCGCTCGGCGCAGGACACGGCGGGTGAGTTCCTCGGCGAGGTGCCGCTTGTAGCCGACGGGGCCGCGCTGGTCCTCGACCGGGCGGCTCGCCGCCGCGGTCAGCCGGGCGGCCTCGCCGAAAACATCCTCGCTGGGCCGCTGCCCGGTGAGCGCGGCCATGGCGTCGGTGGCGCAGCCCTCCAGCCCGAGGGCGGTCAGGCCGATGGCGGCGTCCTCGATCGTTCCGTCGAGCGCCATCGTGAGAGCGGCTCCTGCGGCAGCGACTGCCCAGTCGCCGACCCGCCGCTCGACCTTCTCGTAAGCATTGCCCGAGCGCGCCCGGATCGGGAAGCGGACCTCGATGAGCAATTCGTCCTGCTCGCAGGCGGTCTCGTAGGCGCCGCGGTGCAGGTCGGCGATGTCGATCACCCGTTCCCCGGCCCGGCCAGCGATGACCACCTGCGCCCGGAGCACGTCGCAAACCGTGGTGAGGTCCTCCGCCGGATCAGCCTGCCCGAGCGACCCGCCGATGGTCCCGCGGTTACGCACGACCGGGTCGGCAATCACCCGCTCGGCGTCATGGACGATCGGGAACAGCCGGCCGACGAGGTCCGAGGAGAGCAGGGCGGCGTGCCGGGTCAGCGCCCCGACCCGCAGCTGCTCGCCGTCCACAGTGATGTGGTCGAGCGCCGTGATGTCGTTTATGTCGATCAGCCACTCGGGGCGGGCCAGCCGGAGCTTCATCATCGGCAGCAGGCTGTGCCCGCCAGCGATCACCCGGGCCTCGGGGCCGTGCCGTTCGAGCAACTCGAGGGCGTTGCCGACGCTTGTCGCGCGGACGTAGTCGAAAGGAGCCGGCACCTGCACGGGGCACCCCCTGCCCGACGGGCCCCTTTGCCGGAGCCCTGGTGCGGCCGAGGGTTGTCCCAGGTCAGAGGGCGTGTCAACATCGCGATAACCGAACGGTTATGAGGGTGCGAACAGTGACGTTCACCCAGCTCCGCGCTTTCGCCCTCGTCGCCGAACTCGGCTCCCTGCGGGCCGCCGCCGCCGCCCTCGGGGTGAGCGAGCCCGCCGTGTCCGCCGCCGTGACGGCGCTCCGCACCGACCTCGGTGACCCGCTGTTCCGGCGATCCGGTGCCGGCATCGTGCTCACGCCTGGCGGCAGGGCACTAGCCGGCCACGCCCGGGAGCTCGTCCGGCTGGCCGACCGCACCCGGCGGGACGTGCATCGCGCCTCGACGCCGGCCGGGCTCCGGGTACTGGCCTCGGCGGCGTGCGCCGAGCACCTGGCGCCGCTGCTGACCGCCTTCGCCGAGCGGGTACCGGGACCGGGCATCGACCTCGCGGTCGGCCAGACGGACGTCGCCGAGGCACTCGGGGACGACCTCTACGACATCGCCCTGGGCCCGTGGCTACCTCCGTTGCCCAGCCAATCACTGGAGGCGGTGCCGTTCCTGCGCTACCGACGCGTAGTGGTCGCCACCCCCCAGCACCCGTTGGCCGGGAGGCGAGGCCCTGTGACCGCGCAGGCGCTCGGAGGGCAACGATGGCTCACCGGCCCGGACGGCCCGGACGCTGGAAGCGCCGAAGCGCGCTGGTTCGAGAGGGCAGCCGGGGCCCAGGAGCAGGTACGACTTGGCAGCGAAGCCGAAGCCCTGGACGCCGCGAGGTCCGGGCGCGGTCTGGTCCTTGCCCTGGTCCATCTGGTCGCCGAGGACATCCGGCGGGGCGCGCTCTTGCTGCTTCCGGCCGCCGGAACCCCGGTCGAAGGCATGTGGTGGGCGACAATATCCGGGCACGGCCGGGCAACGGCTGCCGCGCGCGCTCTTCAGCGCTTCCTCACCACACCGGATGCGACGACCGCGCTTCTCGCCCGGCCCCGCAGGCCGAACCGATCCCGACCCACCGTCCGTGTCGAGCTTTGGAGCTGACAGTCACCGGGAGGTGCTGAAGGGCGGCCCTTCGGGCTCTGGTTGTCCTGCCGAGCGCCGGTCCGACTGGCGGGCACCAGGCGCCGACTGGGCGCCACCTGACCCGGCCTCCCTCGGATCGGTGCCTCATGACGGGGTGCCGCCGTCCCCGTCGCCCAGCACTACCTGACCCTCGGTCATCTCGGGATCGCCTGCCGCCTGCTCGACTGGGGCTGCTCCGGACTTCGTGTCCTTTGGACGGTCGTGCACGGATTGGACGGAGCTGCCGTCCTCGGCGACCCCGATGGCCTCGGCGATGTCGGCGCCGCTCCGAGTGGAGTCCGCCGCGGTTCCCTCGGTCGGGGGCTCAGCAGGTGCGGTCACGGTGTTCCTCCACCTCATGGGGACAGGGCTGGGTCAAGGCGTCGCGGCCAGCCAAGTTTCGTTGTCCGGC